>JALSIF010000049.1 GCA_026981635.1 bacterium
TGAGGACGAGAAGGTTCTGGTGGAGCAGACCTTTGAGGGGAGGTCCCAGGTGAGGCGCCTGGCCTGCTACCTGGACCCCCTCACCTTCAAGCCGGAGCGGATGGAATCCAGCTTCACCTTTGCCGGAGTAGACTACGAGCTTCGGGGGGACTACTACTTTGACCGCATCATGATCTCCAACTCCAGCGAGAACAGCTCCTACATGGGGAGGCTGCGCTATGTGGAGGGGAGCGTGGACCACGAGTCCCTCCCCTGGGTGGTGCTGAGCATTGACTTTGAGGACCTTGCCCGCCACCCTCGCTACCTGGTGGTCAACTTCATCCCCGAGGAGGAGGTCTACGTGGCGGGGGTAAGCCTTTCCCCGGCGAGGGCGAAGTGGCAGGGGGCGGAGCTTGAGGCCTACCGCATCACCCTAAGCTACGGGGAGTTTGCCGAGGAGTTCACTGTCACCGCCGCCGAGCCCCGGCTGATCCTCTCCTTCACCGCTCGGGGGCTTCGCTACGAGCTTGAGGAGGTGGGGGAGGTGAGGGAGCGCAGCGAGTTTCTGCGCTAGGGGCGGTGTTAGACTAGGCCCTAGCCATGATTGAGGGTGTGGTGGTAAAGGAGCTTCGGGTGATCCCCGACGAGCGGGGCCGGCTGATGGAGATCCTGCGCGCTGACGACCACTTCTTCACCAAGTTCGGCCAGGTCTACCTCACCACCGCCTACCCCGGGGTGGTCAAGGCGTGGCACTACCACAAGCGCCAGTGGGACCACTTCTGCGTGGTGTGCGGGATGGCCAAGGTGGTGCTCTACGACCCGCGCGAGGAAAGCCCCACCCAGGGAGAGATCAACGAGTTCTTCATGGGGGAGCACAACCCCATCCTGGTTCGCATCCCGCCGCTGGTCTATCACGGCTTCAAAAACATCGGCCAAAAGGAAGTCCTACTCATAAACATCCCCACCGAGCCCTACAACTACGAGGAGCCCGACGAGTTTCGGGTTGATCCCCACGGGGGGGTGGTCCCCTACGACTGGTCTAGGCGGGATGGCTAGGGAAGCTGGCCATGGCTGAGGAGGCGACCCAGAGGGAGCGCTACCCCGCCCCGCCCGAGGTGGCGGCGGAGCTCATCCGGCGGGGGATGGAGCTTTCCCGGGCCCGGGAGTGGGCCGAGTTCGGCCGCCGGCTGGTGGAGCTGGTGGAGCTATTGGTCCCCGCCCGGGGATACGGAGGAGTGGTGGTGAGGGGGGGCAGGGAGGAGGTGGCCTGGGCGAGTGAGAGGAGCGAGGAGCTGATTGAGCTTGCCCGCCGCATCGCCCTTTCCCCTCAGCAGGAGGACTCCTCGCCGGTGGGCTGGAGGATATGGGGGGAGGGGCGGGAGATGGCCCTGTTGGTGGCTGACCGGCGCTCCGGCGCCAGGGTGGTGGTGTCCCTGGCGGGGGTGCAGAGGGGGGAGGAGGCCCGCCACCTGCTGGAGCTGGTAGGACAGGTGGCGGCCGAGGCGCTGGTGGGCTCTCCTCTGGGCAGTGGAGGAGTGGGGTCGGAGGAGAAGCTCACCGCCCTGATGGAGGTCTCCAACTACATCGCCGCCCAGCTGGAGCTCAGGGAGGTGATCCGGGCGGTGGTGGAGAAGACCTCGGCGCTGCTTGCTGCCGACCGCAGCTCGGTCTTCATCCTGGACGACGAGCGAGAGGAGCTCTACACCATCGTTGCCCAAGGGCTGGAGAGCATTGAGATCCGCATCCCCCTGGGACAGGGGATCGCTGGCTACGTGGCCCGCACCGGGGAGACGGTGAACATCGCCGACGCCTATGAGCACCCCGCCTTTGACCCCACCTGGGACCGCAAGAGCGGCTACCGCACCCGCTCCATGCTTTGCATGCCGCTCAGGAACCGGCGGGGGGAGACCATCGGCGTCTTTCAGGTGATGAACAAGCTTGACGGGGACCGCTTCTCCCAGGAGGACGAGGAGCTGCTCAGGGCCTTGTCGGGGGCGGTCTCGGTGGCCATTGAGAACGCCCTGCTCTACGAGGAGCAGAAGAAGCAGTTTGACAGCTTCATCAAGGTTCTTGCCACCACCATTGACAGCCGCGACCCCACCACCGGCATGCATACCGTGATGGTGACCGGCATTGCGGTGCTCATTGCGCGGGAGATGGGGCTCACTGCGGAGGAGGTGGAAAAGATCCGCATCGCCGCCACCCTCCACGACATCGGCAAGATCGCCATCCCCGATGCGGTGTTAAGAAAGCCCACCCGCCTGTCGCGGGAAGAGTTTGAGATCATGAAGCGCCACGCCCTCTACTCCATCCTGATCCTGCGCCGGATCCGCTTCCGCCGAGACCTGAGAGACATTCCCGAGATTGCCGGCGCCCACCACGAGCGCATAGACGGGGGAGGCTACCCCTTTGGGCTAAAGGGCGAAGAGCTGACTCTCCCCATGCGCATCTTGGCGGTGGCCGACGTGTTTCACGCCCTGATCCAAGATAGACCTTACAAGAAGGGGCTCTCCCTGGAAGAGGCGGTGGCCGAGTGTGAGCGGATGACCATGCCCTACCAGGACCACCACGGGCGGGAGGTGGGGCGCCACCTTGACCCGGAGGTGGTAGGGGCGCTGCGCGCCATCGTTGCCCGGCTGGGACCGGGTCGGTTTGAGGAGGAGGTAGTGAGGGCCTCAGGCTTTGAGGCGGAGACCATCTTTAGTCCGGAGGAGTTTGAGCTGGGCAGGGAGGGAGCGAAGGGGGAGCACCCCGGGTAGTAGATGGGTGGAGATGGCCGGGGAGAAGACCCCAGTCTGGCTGATTGACTGCGACCACACCCTCTACCCGCGCGAGGCGCGGCTGATGGAGGAGCTTGACCGGCGCATCACCCGATACATCTGCCGGGAGCTGAAGATGGAGTGGGAGGAGGCCGACCGGCTGAGGCGTGACTACTACTCCCGCTATGGGACCACCTGCTTTGGGCTGATCACCCACCACGGGGTTGACCCGGCCCACTACTACCGAGAGGTAAGCGACCTGCCCCTGGAAAGCTTCATCCGCCCCGACCCCAGACTGGCTGCTACCTTAAGCGCCCTTCCCGGTCGGCGAGTGATCTTCTCCAACGCGCCCCGCTTCTATGTGGACCGGATGCTTGGGCTTTTGGGGGTGGAGGGGCTGTTTGACGAGATCGCCACCATTGAGGACTTCGGCTATGAGGGCAAGCCACGCCTCAGGCCCTACCGCTACATCACCGGGCGGCTGGGGCTGGACGGGGGGAAGGGGGGTGGACCGGTGGTGCTGGTGGACGACAGCCCGCTAAACCTTCCCCCCGCCAAGGAGCTCGGCTTTCTTACCGTGCTGGTGGGCGAGCCGCCCGAGGGGGTGGGGCTGGACGGGGATCAGCCCAACCTCTGGGTGCCGCGCCTAGCCGGGGCGGAGGGGGAGCTTCTCTCCCTCCTCGGCTAGGGCGGGCTACATGGCGAGTATCTTTCCCAGTTGGTAGAGGTTGCTGTCCAGTTGGCGGCGGTGGGTGGTGGCCTCCCTCAGGGAGGTGGGCTTGATCTGGCTCTGCTGGATGCCCAGCATTACCCCGGTGGGTTCGCCGGCCAGCATGTAGTCCACCGCTGCCGCTCCCAGTCGGCTGGCCAGGATGCGGTCGTAGGCGGTGGGGGCTCCCCCCCGCTGGATGTAGCCCAGCACGGTCACCCGCACATTCTCCACCACCTCGGCCTGGCGCAGGCGCTCGGCCACCTCCCCCGCCTGGGCGGCCCCCTCGGCTACCACGATCATGCTAAAGGACTTCTGCAACTCAAACCCCCGCTGGACCTCCTCAATCACCTCTTCGTAGGTCCAGGGGATCTCCGGCACCAGGATCACATCGGCCCCGCCGGCGATGCCCGCGGTAAGGGCGATCCAGCCCGAATTCCTGCCCATAGTCTCCACCACGATGCAGCGGTTGTGGGCGCTGGCCGTGTCGCGAAGCTTGTTTAGGGCGTCAACTACCGTGTTTACCGCGGTGTCAAAGCCGATGGTCATGTAGGTTCCCCAGATGTCGTTGTCAATGGTGGCAGGTATCCCCACCACCGCCACCCCCTTCTGGTGCAGATCCCAGGCGCCGCGGAAGGAGCCGTCGCCGCCGATGACGATGAGCCCGTCGCAGCCGTGGCTCTCCAGCTGGGAGATGGCCTTCTGCTGGCCCTGCTCGGTCTTAAACTCCTCGCAGCGGGCGCTGCCCAAAAAGGTTCCTCCCCGGTTGATGATGTCGGCCACCGAGTAGCTGGTCAGGCGCTCAAACCAGCCCTCAATCAGCCCCTGGAAGCCCTTGCGCACGCCGTAGATCTCCACTCCGCGATAGAGGCCGTTTCGCACCACCGCCCGAAGGCAGGCGTTCATCCCCGGAGAGTCGCCCCCCGAGGTGAGTACGGCGATCCTCTGGTGCTTTCTGGTCATCTTTCGGGCAAAGCTTATCCCAGCATCCAATAAGGGAAGTCAGTCGAGGGGGAAGGTGCGGGGGCGGGTGGCGTCCACCGCAAAGTAGATCACCACCTGCTTCACCGAGCGAACGTAGCGGGCGGCGCCAAACTCCTGCTCCATCTTTGGGGTGGTGGGGTTTTCCACCACCTCGGGACGGTTGTAGCGCAGGTCCATCAGCCAGACCGGGCGCAGAGTATTGCTGGATCGGTGGAGGACGTAGCCCAGGCGCATGTTAAACAGGGTCATCAGGGGGGGCTCCCCCTTGTAGGCCTCCAGGGCCTGCTGGCGGGCGTATTTGAGGGCCAGCTCTGGGCCCATCACCCGGGTGAGCTTCTTTGAGGGGGCAAGCTTGCTGGACCAGAAGTAGCTGAAGGTGACCACCTGCTTCTTGCCGTCCAACACCACCCGGATCTGCTCGTCCAGCAGGGGCACGCCCAGAAACTGGCGGGTGAAGTCAACGATGGCCACCTTGTCGGGGTTGTTTCTAAGGTCCACCGCCGAAACGGTGCGGATGTCCCCCTGGTCGGCCAGGGAACCGAAGTTCTCCTCCACGTACTGGCGGGCAAGCCGGAGAGCCTCCCGCTCGTCAAAGGCGTAGAGGTAGATGGGGTTGCCCTTCTCGTCCACCTCGTAGGCGGGCACCTTGTCGGGGCCGAGGACGATCTTGCGCTTGCCCACCGGCTCAATCAGATCGCGGGCTACGTGG
>JALSIF010000050.1 GCA_026981635.1 bacterium
GGACCAGGCGGACGTCTATGTTCTCCCTACCCGAAGTGGGCCCGGGGGGGAGGAGTACTTCCTGTTTGGCAAGTGGAGGAAGTTTGAGGTGAGCGAAGAGCGTTTCCGCTTCGGTGGGGTGGGGGAGAGCGGCGAGGTGAGGGAGGAGCTCTATTACACCGAGATCGGGCCGGTGATTGAGCGGGGGGAGGACTATGTCAGGGTGCTCAGGTGGATAGGTGACCGGCCCGACCGCACCCTGGAGGGGTTCTACGGGCTTATCAGCGCGCGCAGCCTGGAAGAGTTTGAGCGGGCGGTGGAGCAGGTGGCCTACTCGCTCAACTTCCTCTATGCCGACCGGGAGGGCAACATCGCCTATCTGGCCAGCGGCCTCTATCCCCTGCGCCAGTTTGACGGGCGGCGGCTGGTGGACGGGGGCGACCCCAGCAACGACTGGCAGGGGATGGTGGACACCCGCCGCCTGCCCCGGCTGGTAAATCCCCGCCGGGGCTTTCTGGTCTCGGCCAACAACGCCCTGGTGGACGACGGGGTAAGCGACGCCGTCCTGCAGGGAGACCGCTCGGAGGGGCTTCGGGCGCTGACCATTGAGCGGGCCATCCAGGACCTCATCGGGGAGAAGGGCAAGCTCAGTCTGGACGACGCCTGGGAGATTCTCCTTTCCCCCTACGGGCCCCTCTCCCGGGGGCTGGCAGAGAAGTTTGCCGCCATCATCTGGGACTACCGCCAGGGGGAGATCTCCGGGCGGGAGCTTGAGGCGCTGGAGGCCCTGCAGGGCTGGGACGGCTATGCCGACCTGGACAGCGTGGGGGCCACCATCTACAACCTGCTCGTTGCTGAGCTTGTAAAGGAGCTCCTTGAGCCGCTGGCGACGGGCTACACCAACCGGCTCTTCTATGCCATTTTGAATGACCGGGAGCCCCGCTGGCTGTGGGGGGAGCGGGGCAGGGAGGCGGTGGTAAGTGATGCCTTCTCCCGGGTGGTGGAGCGGCTCGGTGCCCTGCTGGGCTCCTCTCCCGAGGGGTGGCGCTGGGGAAGGGTGCACGTGATGGACCTATCCCATCCCCTGCCCCTGCTTAGGCCCAAGTCGCCCGGGATGGTGGGAGTGCCGGGCCAGTTTGACAGCCCCAGTGTGGGCACCTGGACCGACCGGGGGGATGTGCTGGTCTGCTTCCACGGGCCCAACTTCCGCCAGGCGGTGGATCTCTCCGACCCCTTCGGCACCTACCGCTCGGTCCTGCCCGGGGGGCAGAGTGACTCGCCCTTCTCCCCCCACTTCGGCGACCAGGTGGAGCTCTACCGCACCGGGGGATACAAGACAGCGGTGGGGCGGTGGCCCTAGGGAGCGCGGCCGGGCCTATAATCGGCCCGTGGGCGGATCTTCGGCGGCCCAGACGGCGGAAGGGTTCTCCCTGGAGGTAAGCCTAGGTCCACTGAGGCTAAGCTCTCCACTGATCGGGGCAAGCGGTTGTGTTGCCTTCGGGGAGGAGTACCGCCGGCTCTATGAGAACTCCCGCCAGGCGATGGAGGGGTCCTCCATCGCCCAGCTTGGGGCCATCGTCACCAAGGCGGTAAGCCTAAAGCCGCGGGGGGGAAACCCGCCGCCGCGGGTGGCCGAGACCCCGGCTGGCCTCCTAAACTCCATCGGCCTGCAGAACCCAGGGCTGGACCACTTCCTCGCTGAGCTTGCCCCCAGGCTCAGCCAGCTCGGCACCAAGGTGATAGTAAACCTGGTGGGGGACACGGCGCAGGAGTTTGCCGAGCTTGCCAGCATCCTCAGCCAGAAGACCGACTTTCCCGCCTTTGAGCTTGACCTCTCCTGCCCCAACGTGGAGGAGGGGGGCAGGTCCTTTGCCATGAGCCTCCCTTCCCTCAGGGAAGTTATCTCGCGGGTCAGACAGGTGACCGACCGGTTCCTGATTGCCAAGCTTGCCCCAAACGTCTGTGACATCGGGGAGTTTGCCCAGGCGGCGGTGGAGGCGGGGGCCGACGCCCTCACCGTGGCCAACACCTGGATCGGGATGGTGGTGGATGTGGAGCGGAGGACAAGCCGCATCGGGCGCACCACCGGAGGCGTTTCGGGGCCTGCCATCCGCCCCCTCACCATGGCCCTGGTCCACCGGGTAAGGCAGGCGGTCAGGGTGCCCATCCTTGCCTCGGGGGGGGCGGTGAGAACCCAGGATGTGTTGGAGTATCTGATTGTGGGGGCGAGCGCGGTACAGATCGGCACCGGCCTGTGGATTGATCCCATGTGTCCGCTAAAGATCAACCGGGGGCTGAGGGAATATCTGGCCCGCCACCGGATGAGCCTAGGTGAGCTCATCGGAAGCTTTCAGGCGGAGGTGAGCCGGGGTGGCTAGGGGGCGACTCTGGGGGCGGAACCTGGCCCTCATCGGGCTGGCCCTGGGCCTTATTGCCGCATCCTGCGGCAAAAGCAACCCCACCGCACCGCCCCCCTTCTCGCCGGAGAGCCTGCTTCGGGCCCAGGTGGTGGCCTCCAGCCTGCCCCTCAGGGGGGTGGTGGCCCTCCCCGACCTCGGGGCGGTGGCCGCTTTCGGGGAGGAGGTCAGGGTGGTGGGGCTTAACGGCGACGGTACCGACTTCTTCACCCTCACCGAGGGGCTTAGGAGCCCGCCCTTGGCGGTGGGCTACGCGGCGGAGGAGCGGCTGATGTTTGTGGCCGAGGGAACCGGCCGGCTGGTGAAGTTTGCCGTACCTCCGGGGCGGCCCCAGGGGGAGGTGGTGGCCGACGAAGAGGGGCTGGCCAGCTTCACCATGCTTAGCTCCGGCCTGATGCTGGTTAGCGGCCTTAGCGGCTTTCTGAGAAGCTTCACCCACGATCTTGAGCAGCACGCCGAGATGGAGCTGGGCACGGCCCTTAGCCTGATGGCCCCCTTCCCCGACCGGCCTCGCTTCCTGGTGGGGGTGAGCCAGGACGGCCGGCTGATGGTGATTGACCTGGGGGAGCTCCAGGTGGTCCAGGAGGAGCAGCTTGAGGAGGCCGATGTTTCCGCCCTGCTTCCCCTAAGCTCGCGGCCCCTCATCCTGCTTGGCCGCCAGGGCGGCAGGCTCAGCCTGCTCTTCCGGGAGAACCTCTCCGTGCGGGGGGAGCTTGAGCTGGGGGCGGCGGTCCTCTCCCTGGTGGAGACGGGGGAGGGGAGGGTGATCGCCGGCCTTTCCGACGGGCGGCTGGTGGTGGTTGACCCCAGCTTCCCCTCGGTGGTGCGCCAGCTTCCCGCCCACCAGGGGCCGGTCAGGGGACTGGCGGTGATGGGGGGAAGGCTCTACAGCGTGGGGGAGGACCGCAGGCTCAAGGTCTGGGATCTCTCCTCGCTCATCAACTGAGGGGCGGGGGGACCAGCACGGGAAGCCCGCCGGGGACCACCTCCAGCTTGATCCCCTTTTCATCCAGGGGGTAGAGCTCGCCGTCCAGGGCGAGGGGGGGCAGGGGATCCTTAGATGAAAGCTCCAGCCGCTTTCCCCTAAACAGGTGGACCTCGCGCAGGGCCAGGTGGGAGGCGGTGAGCACCCGGGGGAAGCAGTAGAGGAGGCGAAGCTTGCCCCGCGCCTCAATGACCAGAAAGTCCAGCCTGCCGTCGTCAAGCTCCGCTTCGGGGGTGACTCTCAGGCCGCCTCCGATGCGGTTTGAGTTCATCGCCAGCACCCAGAAGAAGGCGCCCGCGAGGACCTCACTTCCGTCCACCCTGATGGTCCCCCGGAGGGGCCTGAGTCCTGCTACGGTGAGGAGGAAGATGGTGGTGTAGCTTCGCTCCAGCAGGCGGGGGACGCGCCTGCGCAGGGCGAGGGTGGCCGAATCTATCCCCAGGCCGCCGCTGTTGTGGAAGCGGTGGGAGGCGGCGGTGGCCAGGTCTATGGTGCGCTCCCTCACCCCGGCCCAGAGGCCAGGGTCATACAGTCCCCTTCCTGTCCAGCCCAGGGCGGAGCTGAGGTCGTTTCCCGAGCCGAAGGGGAGGGGGCAGAGCACCTGGCGGGCAGGGTCCATGCTGTTTAGCACCCGGTTTACCGTCCCGTCACCGCCGAGGACGATCAGGGTCTGGTGGAGGCCGGCCGACTGGCGGACACGCTCAGCAAGCTCCACCAAACTCTCGGGCAGGAGGAGGTCGGCGCCGGGGGACAGCTCCCGCATGAGGTCAAAGAGGCGGCGGGCCTCGCGCCGGCGGCGGGGGTGGGCGATGACCAGGGGCGAGGGGGGAGGGCCGCCCACTAGGGCTGGCCGGCAGAGGGGAAGAGGAGGCGCAGGCGCTGGCGGGCAAGGCCGATGGTGCCCGCCCCCTCAATCCTCACCTCCACCCGGCCGTCGTCGGTGATGAGGCTTCTTGGCACCTGAACGAAGGTGGGCAGGTCCACCCCCTCGGCCGAGGTCTCCACCGGCACCTGGCGGACGGAGAACTCCTCGCCGCTGTCGGGGTTTCTCACCACCAGGGTAACCCCGGCGGAGGAGGGCAGGCCGCCCAGCTCGGGGGCCTGGTCAAATACCTTGGCCACGATCTGGACCCAGAAGTAGTCGCTCTGATCCCAGCCCTTGGGCAGGAGGTCAAAGAAGTAGCGGGCGGTGTAGTAGCGGCGGAACTTGTAGGGGTTGGAGGAGGAGAGCCAGCAGACCTTTAGCCGGCGGTCGCGGTCGCCGTTGCACTCAAAGAGGCTGGGGTAGGCGGGCAGCCCCCGAAGCCAGGGGCCGTCCTCCATGAAGAGGGGGAGATCTGGGCTGGCCTCCACCGGGGTCTCCTCCTGGGCGCGAGGAGCGCCGGCGAGGGCGAAAAGCAGGGGAATCATGACCAACAGCAGGGGCAGGAATCGCTTCGGCACGGGGGCATTCTAGGGGAAATGAAAAAGCTAGTCAAAAGGTAACTATAATTGGGTTACAATGCTTGTGGCCTTTATCACGAGCGCCCGTCGGCCGACCCTCCGGGGGGCGGCGGCGGGGGAGATGGAAGCTGATACAATCTTGCCGGCCGAGATGCAGGGAGGAGGCAGATGACGGTAGACCTCACAGCCTATCTTCCCGTGGCGGTCTTCTTCCTGGTGGCGGCGGGAATGGCGGCGATGATGGTGATGATGTCGCACATGCTCGGTCCGGTGGCCGAGGAGACCCGCGAC
>JALSIF010000051.1 GCA_026981635.1 bacterium
GGAGATGAACTGGGGGCGGGTGGACTGGAGGTCCAGCACCCCGATGACCTCCTCCTTGGTGCCCAGGGGGATGGCCACCTCGCTTACGTGCCTGACCCCACCGGGGACGTCCTCCACGAAGCGGGGATCCAGGCGCACGTCATGGGAGATGATGGTCTTGCCCTGCTCGTAGGCACGGCCCACCAGCCCCGCCCCGAAGGGTATTTCGGTGCGGGCACCGGGGGTGTCCTTGTAGAGACCCTCGCGGGTGTGGACCCAGAGAACCTTGCGCTCCCGGTCGGCAAACAGGATGGTCACATTGGAGAAGTTGAACAGTCGCTGGATGTCACGGGCTGCCGCCTGGACCAGCTCATCTACCTGGAGGCTCTGCAGGGAGCGCTCGCTGAACTGGTTGATGAGGTCAAAGAGCAGGTTGTTCTTGCGCTCCTGGTCAAACAGCTGGGCGTTACGCAGGGCGTTGGTGAAGAGGGTGGCCACCTGGATCATGAACTCCACCTCCTGCTTGCCGAAGCTGCTCGGCTTGGTGGATTCCAGGATGAGCACACCCAGCTCCTCCTTGCGGGAGCGCAGGGCGATGATCATGAGCTCGCGGCTCTCGGGGGAGGTGAAGCGATCAAAGCGCTCCTCAAACCAGCTCCCGCTCTCGTCGCGATAGGAGATGAGGTAGGGGTTTTCGCTCTTGAGGAACTGCCAGAGGTGCTCATAGTCGCGCCCCAGGATTTCCCCCTCCTGCCAGTTGGACAGCCCCAAAAGGTCGGAGACCTGGGAGATGCGCAGGGTGCGCCGGTCCACCTGGGTGGCAAGCACCATCACCTCGGCGTGGACCATCCGCCTGACCTGCTGGGCGGTGACCCGGAAGATGTCCTCCAGCTCCAGGGACTCGTTGATGAGCTGGCTGATCTCGTTGATGGCGGTAATCAGCTTGTTTGACTCCAGGGTCTCCTGCTCCAGGCGCTTGCGCTGGGTGATGTCACGCAGCATGACGATGACCAGGTCGTCCTCCACGTGGCGCAGAAGGCCGAGACTGACTGCCACCTCCACCGTGGTTCCGTCGGGGCGCACCAGCTCCATGTCCAGGTGGATGGGGCGCTGGTACTGGTGGAGGTTCTTGAGCCAGTAGTGGAGGCGGCGGCGGTCGTGGTCATCAAACAGGGAGAGGGGGCTCATGCCCACCAGCTGAAAGCGGGCCAGGGTGGTGAGGTCCTCGGCCTGCTCGTTCACCTCCACGATCTCCAGCCGCTCGCGGGAGATGAGGATGATCGCCTCGGTAGCCTGTTCCACCACCGAGCGGTAGCGCTGCTCCCGGCGTGCCACCTCTTCCAGGCGGTGGCGAAGCTCTGCCACCTGGGCATTCTCGGCAGTGGTCTCGTTGATCAGCATGCCGATGGCGATTCCCCGGACCGCCGCGTCGTGGGTGAGGAAGAAGCGCACCCGGAAGTAGCGCTGTCCCTGGGGGGTGGCAAGGGCAAAGTCGTAGTAGCGCTCCCGGGTCTCACCCCCCTCGTCCAGGGAGGCCACATAGTGGACGAAGAGCTGGTAGAGCTCGGGAGAAAGGACCCGGCGGGCTTCCATCCCCCGCAGGCGGAGCTGGCCCAGCTTGTCCACCACCTCCCGGCTCACGTAGGGGCGAAGGGGAAGCGTCTTGCTGTGGCGGAGGATGGTGCCGTCGCGGGAGAGGACCAGGTAGGAGCTCACCGCCCGCTCCAGGGCGGCCTCCATGAACTCGCCCTTGCGCAGGTAGCCCTTGAGGGACTCGCCGGCAAGACGCAGGGTGAGCAGGTGGGCGAGAAAGATCAGACCGGCCACCCCCACCCCGGACCAGAAGCTCCAACTTC
This sequence comes from bacterium, assembly GCA_026981635.1. Taxonomy (GTDB): domain Bacteria; phylum 4484-113; class 4484-113; order JALSIF01; family JALSIF01; genus JALSIF01. Next base: position 1,836 of record JALSIF010000051.1, read on the forward strand.
CGCTGAGAAAGCCGTAGTAGCCCACCGCAAGGGAAACGATCAGGCCGAAGAACCAGAGCCAGGGACGGAGGCGGACAAACCTGGTGATGAGCTTGAGTTCAACCGGCAGGCTTCCCTCACCGCCTGATGCCGGCAGCTTGCCCAGGTTTCCCCTTACCTCCATATGTGGATGTCCTTCCGCTGCTTGAGCAGGATGGAGCTCACCAGCCGGATGGTCCTTGCGCCATAGTTCATCACCAGTGAGCTCACCCTACTCCCGTGCTCAAAGAACTTGACCCCAGGGAGGAGGTCCCCGTCGGTGACCCCGCTGGCCACAAACAGCAGGCGATCCCCGGGGGCAAGGTCCTCGGTATCGTAAATTCTATCCGGATCCGCCCCCATTTGGACCAGCCTCTCCCGCTCTCCTTCGTTTCTGGGCCGAAAGCGGGCGAGGATCCTGCCCCCCATGCACTTCAGGGCGGCAGCGGAAAGGACACCCTCGGGCGCTCCCCCAATTCCCATCACGATGTGATCGCCGGTGCCGGCGAAGGCCACCGAGACGGCGGCCGACAGGTCCCCGTCGGGAATAAGCTTTATGCGCACTCCGGTCCTGCGCGCCTCCTCCACCAGCTCCCTGTGACGGGGGCGGTCCAGGCAGACCAGGACGATCTCGCTCACCTCCCGGTCCATCGCCTCGGCCACCCGGTGGAGGTTTTCGGCGACCGACAGGTTCATGTCTATGGCATCTGCTGCCCGGGAACCCACCATGATCTTTTCCATGTAGATGTCGGGGGCAGATATAAGGCCGCCGGGTACGCTCACCGCAAGCACGCTGATGGCGCCGGGCCGGCCGTGGGCGCAGAGGTTGGTCCCCTCCAGGGGGTCAACCGCGATGGCCACTTCAAGATCGGCGTCGGGGCGGCCCACCCGCTCGCCGATGTAGAGCATGGGGGCCTCGTCCCGCTCCCCCTCACCGATCACCACCGTCCCCCGAAGCTCCAGCCTCTCCAGCTCCTGGCGCATGGCCTCCACCGCCACCCGGTCGCACTCGTTTCTGTCGCCGTAGCCCATCAGGCGGGCGGCGGCGATGGCGGCCCGCTCGGTCACCCCCAGAAGCTCGCTCTCCAGCAGTTTGAACTGGTGGTCGTAGCTCTCTTCCCGAAGCGGCTCCCTTTCTGCCTCCATCCCCTCAGTCTTCCTCGGACAAGGTTTGCCTGACCAGCTGGCGGTGGGCCTCCACCAGCTCCGGCCCCCGGCTCACCCCCAGGATCTCCGCCCCGGCGCGAAACATGGCCTCGCACTCCTCCAGCGTGCGGATGCCACCGCTGGCCTTGATGCCGATCTCGCTTGCGCCCAACACCCGGCGCATGAGGCTTACCTGCTCGGGGCGGGTGGGGTTTCTGCCGTAGCCGGTTGAAGTCTTGAGGTAGCCTACCGGAAAGCCCTTGAGGTGCTCCACCACCCACTCCAGCTCCTGGTCGGTGAGGATAGGAGCCTCCACGATGAGCTTGAGCCGGCGGCTGCGCTCCCCCAAGGTCTCCACTAAAAGCTCCACCTCACGCACCAGCTTCTCTCGGTTTTTCGCCTTGATGGCATACAGGTCCAGCACCACGTCGTACTCGTCCACCCCGATCTCCTCCCCCTCGTGGATGGCAAAGAGTTTGGCGGCGGTGGTCTCCAGGCCCAGCGGGTAGGCCACCACCATGGACACCCGAAGCTGGGGGTAGTGGTGCTTGACGGTGGCCACCAGGATAGGGGGGAGACAGAGGGAGCGGAAGCCAAGCGCGAGGGCCTGTTCCACCTGCTGGCGAAGCTCATCGGGGGAGGTGTCCCGGTCCACCTTGAGGTAGGCCTGATCCAGGCGGGCGGCGAAGTCGGCGGTGGAAAGATCGCTCAGCACCGAACCGATTTTAGTGCTAGCGGCTAGACCAGGGCGGCAAAGTCAACCTCACGCAGATCCATAACCGGCCCCTCCACGCAGAGACGGCGAGGGTAGCGTCCTCCGTCGCTTCTCAGGGGCAGGTTGCACCCGTTGCACACCCCGATGGCACAGGCCATGGGCAGCTCCAGGCTCACCTGGCAGGGAAGCCCCTCGGGTAGCAGGTCAGCCAGAGCGCTAAGCATGGGGTTTGGGCCGCAGGCGTAGACCATCTGCCACTCCCCCTGCTCCAGCACCTCAGGAAGCAGGTCGGTTATGTATCCTCGGTGGCCCAGTGTGCCATCCTCGCTGGCCATGCGTGCCACCACCCCGAACTCCTCCAGCAGGCCGGGCACCAAGTCCCTGCCACTGCGTGCTCCAAACAGGAACTCAACCCTGAGCTGGGGGGAGCTGTGGCGCATGCGGTCGTAGAGCATGAGCAGCGGTGCCACCCCCACCCCGCCAGCTACCATGATGGCCCGCGAAACCCCCTCATGGGTGAAGGGTGTGCCCAGGGGGTAGATGGCCGGCAGCAGCTCACCCTCCCGGCGCTGGCAGAGCTGCCCGGTCCCCTCCCCCACCACCCGGTAGTAGATGGCCGCCTGGTGGGTGTCGGGCTGGTAGTCCAGGAAGGAGTAGGGCCGCCACAGCATGCGGTAGTCGCCAGGGGGGTCAACCTTGAGGTGGAGAAAGCTGCCGGGGAGGATCGGCTGATGGGGGGGAGGGGTTAGCCTTCCCCAGATGACGAAGTGCTCCGGGGCCAGCTCCACCTGGCGGAGAACCTGAAAGAAGCCATACTGCACCGCAGGGATTATAGGTGGCACCCTACCGCAGGCTGGGGCAGGGGTGCCTCGGGGGAGGTTTCACATGAAACACCGGCGCGGGCCATATACTCACCTGCCAGTGGAGCGGCTAAGGGCGGGAAAGGAGTGGCTCTCCGGAGCGCTTGAGCTGACCGGCTATTTCTGGCGCTACTGGTTCAGGCCCCCCCTGCTTCCGGTGCTGCTCATCGTGGTGGTGATGGTGGAGTTCTTCCTGGTGATCCGCTCCTCCTCCCCTCTGACGGTAAAGACCCTGCTCATGGTTGTTGCCATCGGGGCTCTGCTCATGCCCATTGGCATAAGCCAGCCCTTCCCCTCTCCTCTGGCCCGCTCGCGGAGGGACCTGGAGGAGTTCTTCGCCGCCTGCCGCTACCTGCCCAGCCAGGTTCTCTTCGCCATGACCTCAAGCGCCCTGCTTCCCCTCCTGGGTGTGGCGGTGGGGGGGCTTTTGATCCCCTTCCTCTGGTGGGGGGCGGGCTTCTTTGAGCCGGTCCCCTTTGACCACCGCTTCTACGTCTCTCCCCGCTTCCACCCC
>JALSIF010000052.1 GCA_026981635.1 bacterium
TAGCGCTCACCCTCCCCCGCCAGCAGATTGCTTAGTTTCAGGTGGGAGAGGAGCTGCGAGATGTAGGTCTCCCCACCCGCTGCCATGTAGGGCCGCTGCCAGATGAGATATATGTAGCTCCGCTCCGGCCAGGAAGATACCCGCTCGCTTGCGGAAGTGAAATCCTCCTCCGCCTTGACAAGGAGCTTCTCCGCCTCCTGCTCCACCCCGGCAAGCCTACCCAGGTCCTCCATCACTGCCAGGGCCTCACGGCGGCTCCTAGGAAAGCAGACATAACAGGGGATCCCAGCCTCCTCCAGCTCCTCCACTGCATCCCTGGGGTTCTCCTCCACGTTGGCGATGACCAGATCGGGCCTCAGCTCAACGATCTTTTCCAGGCGGGGGTTCTTGGTGCCGCCCAGGGCGGGGATCCGCTCCACCTCCCCCGCCGGCTCAACGCAGAAGCGGGTCCTCCCCACCAGCCGCTCCCTTGCGCCCAGCCGGATGATGGTCTCGGTAAGACTAGGAACCAGGGAGACGATGCGCTCAAATCCCCCCTCCCGCCCAAGGGGCCTTCCCCGCCAGTCGGTCACCATTTCCATAGGGCGATTATCCCACCCGGCGACTAACCCTTCTCTTGCGATAAGTTGGCCCCCGGGGAGGAATAAATATGAGGAGAAGAAGGCGCCCTAGCGAGCCTGCTGTCCTAAAATGGCCACGCCATGGGCCGGTAGCTCAGGTGGTAGAGCAGCGGACTTTTAATCCGTTGGTCGTGGGTTCGAGTCCCACCCGGCCCACAGTTACTCCCTCTGGTGAAGGGATTCAGCTAGTTCAGGGGTAGCTTATAATCCGAATGCCCCGTGCTCCCAAAAGGAGCAATGGCAACCGAAGTGCCGACGCAGGGGATGGGGTCCCTTCGTCTAATGGTTAGGACGCCACCCTTTCAAGGTGGAAATGCGGGTTCGATTCCCGCAGGGACCACTAGCCAGAAACGAGACTGCCCGCTCCCTCAGGGGAGCGGGCAGTCAGCTTATCGCCCGCCTCGGCCATTTCAGCCGGCTATGGGTTGAGCTTGAGCACCTCCGCCTGCTCAATCCGGTTGGTCTTGTCCACCCCACCCAGGATGACAATACTCTGCCCCTGGGGAACGGTGATGGGTGCGTCGGCCGGTACTGGCGGCGGGTCGGGATCAACGTTGGGGTCAAAGGCTTCCCTTACAATGGCACCAACAGGTACGGCGGCAAAGTTGTAGCGCGCCTTGTTGAGGGTAACCCCCAACTTGACCCACTGCTTGATGGGCTGGATGGGTCCAATGGGGCCAGTGATGTTGAAGTCTGGGTCTATCCCGATGTCAAACTCGTGCAGGGCAAAGAAGTAGACATCGTCCTGGGGGACGATGTTACCTAGTGCGTCCTTGGTGAACCCGCCCATCACGGTAATCCCCTCAATGAAGTGGGCCACCAGCTCACGCACCCCGTTCTGGTCAATGTCGTCCTTGCGGATGGTGACTATGTCGGTGGCCACCGCCTTCGCCCCGGAAAGCTTCACCGGCAGGCTGGGCAGGGACTCAATGTTGTAGGTGACCACGCCAGTGTGGGTGTGCACCTCCACCATCTCCACCGTGGCCACCGGATCACCGGAAAGGATCTGGCCGCCCGCGGTGATGATGCGGGTGGGGAAGAATAGGTTGTTGCCGACGATCTCAGGGCTGAGCAGGATCTGGGCGGAGGCCATCCTCACCCGGGGAGTGGGTAGCGAAGCGACCTGAACCGTGTTGTTGGTGGGAGGCGCTCCCAGGCTGTAGAGCAGAATCTGGTTGTTGACAAAGCCATCCACCCCGATGTCGGGATCGGTTGCTCCTCCGATGATGAGAAAACCGCCGGTGGGAGCCTGACCGGGAATGCCGAAGTTGGGTCCGAAGTAGACCTCGTGGCCAAACAGTTTGACCGGACTAC
>JALSIF010000053.1 GCA_026981635.1 bacterium
GGGGGCCAGGTTGATCCACTGGTTGTTGGCCGCAATGTAGACTTCGGCCAAGTTTAAGGCCCCGCCAAACTCGTTGCGGCCGCCGAAGACGAAGATGCCGTCCGAGTCGGCGCTGCCATCACCGTCCAGGTCTAGACCCAGGTTGATGCCCCCCGCCTCACCCCTACTGGTAATCATGGGAGCCACCTTGGTCCAGACGGTGGCCTGCTGGTCCAGATCCTCGTCCTGCAGCAGGTAGACTAGACGGGTGGCCACCTCTCCCTGTAATCCCCCCACTAGGGCGTAGCTGTCTCTGACACCATCTCCGTTGGAATCGATCAAGGCACCGAGCGGCCCCTCAAAGGGATTAAATAGGTCAAGCCCCTCCGGAGTGAAGGGGTTGTCGGTGGCGCTGATCTGAACCTGGAAGGGATCTGGCAGACCAACCCTAATCTCAATCTTCTTTACTACTGTGAGCCCCTGCTGATCCTTGACTTTGAGGGTGAGCAGGTAGTCACCCGGCAGGGCGTAGGGATTGAAGGGACGACCGTTGCGGTTGAGGGGGATGGAAGGGGCAAGGCCAATAAAGTCAACCACCCCATCGGAGGTGAAGTCCCAGAGAAACTCGTAGGGAGGCACCCCGGCCACCGGGTCGTTGAGATCGCCGTCGCCGTTGAGGTCGTTTAACTCAGGGTCGCCAGGTAGGTCTTCCTCGTTCAGGTTGGGATTGACGTTGGCAGCGATCTCCAATACGTTCTGGCCCAGCTGGACCTCCTCCTGGGGAAGCAGGGTGACGAAGGCGGTGGCGGTGGTGAAGGTTCTTCCCTGACCGATCTGCAGGGCGGGGTTGGAGTTGACCACCACCGCCTCCTCAGCAAAGGGCACCACATCGGGAACCGCCCCCTCGGCGGGAAGCACATTAATACCCAGGGTACTGACCGCCCGTTGGCCGGTGTCGTCGGTCACGGTTACCGTGACGTTCTTCTGCCCCGGGGTGGAGTAGATAAAGCGGGGCTGGGGAAGGACGCTGTCAATTTGGCCGTCGCTCTCAAAGTCCCAGGCGAAGGTGAAGGGAGGCGTCCCTCCCGCCACCCGGGCGGTGAAGGTGATCGGCCTTCCTACCCGGTAGACGAACTGGCCGTTGGGAAGAACTTCCTCACTAAAAGCATCCAGCTCTTCAAAGATGATGGACGGTTGGCTGGAGACTACGATCCTGGGCTGGGGAAGCCCCTCCGCCACCCGCGGGATGAGGGTGGAGACCTGGTTGCCGTTGGTATCCACCACCACCACCCGGGCCAGATACTCGGAGAACCCTCGCTCTGCATCACTCGCCCTCACCCGGTAAACGAAGCTAGCGATGGAAGTGCGTGAGCCGCTGTCCGGGTCGGTGAAGTCAAAGGCGTTGTTGGGACTCTCGGGATCAAAGTCAAAGTCCCAGTAGTAGTCAAAGGGAGGCGTCCCCCCACTTACCGTGACTAGGAAGTTGACCCTGAGGGGCTCCTGGCCCTGAATGGGGGTTGCTGAGGCGTTAGCGATGGTCATCTCTCCGCCACCCCCCCCGCCAACCACCTGGCTCGGGGTGCTCTTGCCGCCTCCCCCGCCACAGGAGTATAAAAGCACGGCCGCAAGCAGAAGCAGAGCCCCGCTCACCGCCGCCATAATCGGCCTCTTCCTCTGAGCCATAACCAGATCCTCCTTGGCTCGCATCATAACTTCACCCACTGGGCAGGACGCTGGCCTCTTCGGCCAGTCTCCTTCCTCCATCCCGTCGAACAACCACCACCACTACTGGGTGCCGGTGTAGACCTCAATCCAGTTGCCCAGCTGTCCATCCTCGGTCATCCCACCAAACACCACAATACGATTGAGACGTGGGTTAGAACCTACCAGGATGTCGCTGTCGTTAGCCCCGAAGGCGGTGTGGCCGAGGCTGATCATGGAGGCTCCCGCCCACTTGCGGGGGCTTACCTGCAGGGAGTGGACCAGCTGGGAACCCCCTTCGTCAGTACCAAAGCTAAGGATGTCGGTGCGGAATCGGGAAAATCCTTCACCGGCGGCATCAAACAGACGTATGCCCAGTATGGTGTTGGTGTAGCCGCCGTAAGAGCCCTTGCGCAGGAAGCTCTCGGGAAGCTCGCCGATCACCTGGAACTGGAGCACATCGGCCCCGTTGAAGGCGTTGGGGTCGGCAAACTCCAGCATCTCAATCTCCCTCACCGGCTGGTTGTTGGCGTCCAGCCCCCCCCATACCACTATCCGCCAAGGCTGGGCCTGACCGAGCTTGGGCGGGATGACCTGGGCATTGAAGTCCCAGCGCGGAACGGTAAGCTCGGCCTCAAGGCTCCACTGGCCGAAGGGCCTTTGCTGCTGATCTCCCCCCTGCTGGTTTCCAGGTGCTTGGTTTATGTCCCTCAGAAGCATTTCTCCCGTAACCTGGCCGTCGGGCTTCTTGCCTCCCAGAACAGCGATAAACAGGTAGGGCTGTTCTGGAAAGACAGGGGGAGGTACCACCTCACGAGAGTCCAGTACCAATACCTGGTGACCGTAGAGCGGGTCAGGCAAAGGAAGTTCAGGTGAGATGTCCAGACCGGTTGCAGGAGGAGCAATTTGGATGAGGTTATCATCTGCTGGGATCTGGTCGTTGTCTGGGGCGTGGTACCAAGATATCCATGCATCAACCTGGTTGTTGGTGATCTGGAAACCGGCCGGTGGCACGCAGGGCATGAGGGTTCCTCCCTGCTCACCCGCCACCAGGTCAACATTGTCTAGGGGCAAGTCCTCTGCTCCAAAACCTGGCACAACATACTTCTGCACATCGGCGGAGACGAAAAAGTCACCCGTAATTGCCGGTTCGGAATTTGGTGTGGGCTGATCGGAACGGCCACCGATTATGTACGCGGTAAGTACTCCGCCTGGCAGAGTATTGGTGGCTACCCGCCAATTACCCGGTGGCAGTAGGGCGGGGGCAGCCTTCATGGGAAGAGGTAACAAGTAGTCGGGAAACTCACTGGGCTGCGGTAGTGGCTGGAAGAACCCATAGGTCGGGGGTGACTGAAAAGCCTGAGGACAGTTTGCCGGATCCAAGTTATATATTGACCAATTTCCTACCGGGTTGGTCACCACCGGCTCGTAAACGA
>JALSIF010000054.1 GCA_026981635.1 bacterium
GAGGTCCTCCACGCTCTCCTCCGCCAGCCGTCCGGGGGGCTGGGTGATCAGGCGGGGAGAAACCACATAGAGGCCGGGACGGGCAAAGCTCACCGTGGTCCTTCCCCCCAGGGGTAGCTCGCCCAGTACCTCCCCCCGGGTGGTGACCAGCCTCACCCCCACCGCCCCGCATCCGTCGGGACAGCGGGCGAGGAAGGCGTCCGACAGCGTCGCCCCCACCTCAACCGGCTCTCCCACCCGCACCGCTCGGGCGAAGGTGACCATCACTCGCCGGATGCCCGGGCTGGCCAGCTGGCTGGGGGAGGGGAGGGATGAGCCCCCACAGCCCGCCGCCGTCCCCGCCGCCAGCACAAGCCACAGGAGCCGGCGGAAATAGTTTGTCCCCCGATGGAACATCATCTTCCCTCGCTAGGTAAACTACTTTATCCATCTGGGCCTATCCCCTCTGGGGTGGAGGCCGGGAGCTTGACCATGGCGCCAGCAATAGAGGTCCACAACCTGCGCAAAAGCTACCGCAACGTGGAGGCCCTTAGGGGCATCTCCTTTACCGTGGAGGAGGGAGAGATCTACGGCTTCATCGGCCCCAACGGGGCGGGAAAGACTACCACCATAAAGATCCTTGCCACCCTGCTTCGCCCCACCTCGGGCACTGCCAAGGTGGGGGGCTACGACGTGCAGAGCCAGCCCGACGATGTGCGCCGCATCATGGGCTACATGCCCGACTACTTCGGGGTCTACAACGACCTCAAGGTCTGGGAGTACCTGGACTTCTACGCCGCCGCCTACCGCATTCCCCCCGTCCGGCGGGCCAAGGTGATTGACGACCTGCTGGAGCTTACCGACCTGGGGGTAAAGCGCGACGCCTTCGTAAACGAGCTCTCCAAGGGGATGAAGCAGCGCCTCTGCCTGGCCCGCGCCCTGGTCCACAACCCGAGCATCCTGGTGCTGGACGAGCCGGCCGCCGGCCTTGACCCCCGCGCCCGCATAGAGCTTCGCGACCTTCTGAAGGAGCTTAGAAACATGGGCAAGACCATCTTCATCTCCAGCCACATCCTCACTGAGCTGTCCGACTTCTGCACCAGCGTGGGGATCATTGAGGCGGGGAAAATGATGGCTTCGGGCAGTATCCAGCAGATCAACCAGATGCTCTCCTCCGGGGTGGTGCTCAGGGTGGAGGTGCAGGGCGACGCCGCACAGGCGGCGGAGGTCGCCCGCGCCTACCCCAAGGTAAAGGAGGCAGAGGAGATTGAGCCGGGTGCGGTGGAGGTCCACTTTGAGGGTACCCACGACGAGATACCTGACTTTACCAGCTACCTGGTCCAGAAGGGAGTAAGGATCATCTCCATTGACGAAGCCATAAACACCCTGGAAGACATCTTCATGAAGGTGACCAAAGGCGAGGTGACATGAGAGAAGTCACCGCCTCTGAATTCAAGCGTAAATGGTTCCACTCAGGGTAAAGCATTCTTGTATGAATCTTCGCAGTACTAAATTGGCTTTAGAGCTAGCTTTAGAATGGTTGCGGTAGTTGAGCATCAGCTTGGCGAACTGCTGGACGATCTCCGCCAGCTCACCGTCATCGCCCAGGCGGGGGTGATCAGCCGGCCGCCCCGCCGCCTGGAGTGGGGGGAGAGCCGGCCGGCGGCGGTGGTCTATCTGGATGTGGTGGGATTCACCGCCCTCTCCACCCGCCTGCCCAGCGAGGTGCTCACCGAGCTCATTGACCGCACCTTCCGCATCCTGGAGCTTGCTGCCCAGTCGGAGGGGGGCTACTGCGACCAGGTGGTGGGGGACGCCGCCCTCTACGTCTTTCCCGGCCACCCCAACCATCCTCCCCCCTGCGAGGCGGCGGTGAGGGCGGGCTGGGAGATGCTCAAACGGATAGAGCAGATAAACGAGGTGCTCCCCGGGGAGGGGCTGGGGGTTGCCGTCAGGGTGGGGGTGGCCTACGGCGAGGTCACCCGCACCCAGGTGGGAAGCCAGCGGGCGGGGATCACCGTGATGGGGGAGACGGTCAATGTGGCCCAGCGCCTGGAGAGCGCCGCTGAGCCCAACCAGCTCTATACCACGGTGAGGGTGGTGGAGCGGGCCGGCGAGCTGGTCAGGGCGGAGAAGCTGGGCCGGCGCCGGCTCAAGGGCCTGGGAGAGGTGGAGATCTACCGGGTGGTGGAGGTGAGGGAGCCGCCGGTGAGGCTCAGGGGGAGCTTTCGCCGCCTCACCCGCATGGTGGGCCGGGAGAGGGAGCTTGACCACCTGGGCAGGACCCTGCGGGACTGGCTCGGGCGGAAGGGGAAGTTTGGTGGACTGGTGGTCATTCGGGGCCCCGCCGGGGCGGGCAAGAGCCGGCTGGCCCTGGAGCTGGTGGAGGCCCTGGCGGGGGAGGTGGAGCTTGCCCAGGGGAGGGTGAGCCTTTCCGAGTATGGCCGGCTCACCGAGGTGGCGCGGGGCATCGCAGACTTGGGCGGCTTCAGCCGCCACGACCTGGTGGGGCGCTGGGAGGAGCTTCTCTCCCGCGCAGGTGGGACAGGGGGGTTGGGGGACGACTACATCCAGCGGGCCCGCCGCCACTTGCGCCTCCTCGCCCTGCTCTACGAGGCGCCCGAGGTGGACTACCGGGGACTGCTCAGGGCCGACCCCCAGAGCTTCCTGCTCAACTGCAAGCTGGCCCTGCGGGCGGTGGCCGAGCTGGTCAGCCGGACGGAGGGGAGGCCGCTTCTGCTCCTGGTGGACGACCTCCAGTGGATGGGGCCGGAGGAGCGGGAGCTAGTGAGCTACCTCCTCAGCGAGGCCGAGCTTGCCACTCCCCTGGCGGTGGTGGGAACGGCGCGCCCCGAATACCGGCCCGGCGAGGGCGAGCTGGGGGCCGATGAGGTTGAACTGCTGGAGCTTGCCCCCCTGGGCAGGTCGGCGGGGAAGGAGCTGGTGGCCGAGCTTCTGCCCGGCCTTGAGCTTCCCCAGCGGCTGTGGGAGGAGCTCCACCGCCGGGCGGAGGGCCTGCCCTACTACTACCTGGAGTTTGGCCGCATGCTCCTGCGCCGGGGCCTGGTGAGGGAGGAGGGGGGCCGCTACCGGCTGGCCGGCGAGGTGGAGGAGCTGGCCCTGCCCGACGACCTGGTGGCCCTGGTGTTGGGCCGGCTGGACCGCCTGCCGGAGCAACTGCGTCGGCTGGTGGCCCGGGCCAGTATCTGGGGGGAGAGCTTCACCATAGACGAAATGGCCGAGTTGGACCGCCGGCTGGGCCTGGCGGAGGAAGCGCCCCTGGAGGAGGGGCTGGCCGAGCTCTCCCGCCGGGGGGTGCTGGGCCGGGAGGGGGAGAGGTGGCGCTTTGAGCACGCCCTCACCCGGGAGGCGGCCTACCGCGCCCTGCTCACCCCCACCCGCCGCGCCCTCCACCGGGCGGCGGCCGAGGTGTTGGAGGAGAGGCTGGTGGCAGGCTCGGCCGGGGAGGGCGACCTTAGGGCTGAGCTGGTCCGCCACCTGGCGGGGGCGGGAGAGCCCCTGCGGGCCCACCGGGAGCAGTGCGCCCTGCTCGTTCTCTGGTCAAACACCGGCCGCTGGGAGGGCTGGCGGGAGGGGACCGGCCTGGCCCGCTCCCTCTGGGAGGAGGCCCGCCGGGCCGACCCCACCCTGCCCGACCGCTCCCCCTGGCTGCTCAGGGCCGAGGGACTGCAACTCTGGCGCCGGGGAGAGACGGAACAGGCGGAAAGGCTTATGTCAGAAGCTCTCTCCCTTTCCCGTCAGGTGGGCGACCGCCATATTGAGGGCATCTGTCTGGCCAATCTGGCTGTTCTCCAACACGACTTGGGCAAGCCGGAGAAGGCTGAGAAGTTCTACCTTGAGGCTGTGGAGCTGGCTAGGAAGCTCGGTGACCGGCGAAGTGAGGGGATCAGGTTGGGCAACTTGGCCAACCTGTATCGCGACTTGGGCAGTTATGAGCAGGCGGAGAAACTCTATCTTGAAGCCGTCTCCATCGCCCGAGAGCTGGACGACCGAAGGAGCGTGGGTATCTGGCGGGGAAATCTGGCGGTGCTTTATCGAGAACTGGGACGAGAGGAAGAGGCTGAGAAGCTCCACCTTGAAGCCTTGGCCATGGCCCGTGAGCTGGGGGACCGGCGGGATGAGGGTATCTGGCTGGGAGGACTGGCTGTACTCGCTCTGGAAGGGGGGAACCTCAGCCGGGCAGAAGGGCTGTTCCTGGAAGCCTTAAACATCGCCCGGGAACTCGGGGACCGGAGGCTGGAGGGGATTTGGCTGGGTTGGCTTGGTGCCCTTGCATTGGAGAGCAGCAATTTTTCGCAAGCCTGTCGTTTTCTCCGGGAAGCCTCTAGTCTTCTGGCGGATACCGACCGGGTAGAGTGGATCACCGTCCAGTGCCAGCTGGTCCGTGCCCTCCGTGCCCTGGGCAGGGAAGCCGAGTCACTCTCTGTCTATCGTCAGGCTGAACAGGCCTTTTCCACCCTGGGCGCCAGCGGAAATTCGCGCCTTGCCCGCCAGATCGCCGCCGCCCGCGAGGCCCTGGATAAGTCCCAAGGAGGAGCGGCGGCTGAGTCTTGCTAGCCCCGCAACCCGTTGTCATGATAATTGATAGCTCTTGAAATTCTAAAAATTTTTTGGTGACCCCTTTCGCTTTCTCTGTGCTATATTGCGATTTCAAAAAACTGCTTGGGCCTTCGGGTCCAGTTGACCTTAGGAGGGAGGAACCATGAGAACCGCTAGAACTATCACTTATCTTTCCGCTGCTCTGCTGGCGGCGGCGGGCTTCGCCTGCGGGGGCGGGGGCGGCGGAGGGGGTGCCCCTCAGGTCCCCTCCGCTCCCACCGGGCTGGTGGCTGACGCCGGCGACGGCCAGTGCTCCCTCACCTGGAACCAGGTGGCGGGGGCAGAGAGCTACACGGTCTACTACTCAACCCAGTCGGGGGCCGGGACGGCGGGCACCGCCGTCCAGCGGCCAACCAACAACGCAACCATTCCTGGCTTTACCAACGGGACCACCTACTACTTCGTGGTCACCGCCAAAAACCAGGCGGGCGAGTCGGCCCCCTCGGCGGAGGTGA
>JALSIF010000055.1 GCA_026981635.1 bacterium
TCCCTCTTGGTGGCCAATCTAAGGCTTTCCAGGGGAGAGCGCCCGCCCATCCGGTTTGTGGTGAGAAACCCGGACTACCGCCAGAGGCTCACCCAAGGGATTGAGGTAAGAAGCCTTGCCGGCGAAGCCCTCGGCACCCTCAGGCTCTCTCCGGAGGAGCTGGTGGCACAGTTGCCGGACCCTCCCTTCCTGACCGAGTTGGTGGTGGTCGCGGTGCGGGCCTACCAGGTGGCCGAAGTGAGGAGCCGGCTAGGTGGGATGGCGCGGGATGCCCTGTTTGTCTTTAACGGCATGGTTGAGCCGCCCCCCCGGCTGGTGGGGGTGCTGAGCGCTGGGGCCAGTCTGAGGGATGACCATCTGGCCATCTCCACAAGCGGCGAGCTTGAGGTCTGCTTTGAAGGAGGGGCAGGGGACAGCCCCAGCCTAAGCCCTCTCCTTAGCGGCCCCTATCTCACCGTCTATGAGGTAGGCTCCCGCGCCCCCCAGTACCTGAAGCTTGCCCTAAACGCCACCGTAAATCCCCTTGCCGCCCTGGTGGGCCAGCCCAACCGGTTGGTGCTGGAGGAGCCCCTGGTGGGAGTGGCCCGGAAGGTAATGGAAGAGGTGGCCGGCCTCTACCAGAAGCTGGTTCCCCAATATGCCTTCACCTTTGAGGAGCTGTGGGAGGAGCTTTCGGACCTGGTGGAGAGGACGGCGGAGAACTTCTGCTCCACCCTGATGGACCTGAGGCTTGGACGCAGGACCGAGATTGAGTTCATCAGCGGCTGGCTGGTGGAGCAGGGGGCAAGGCTGGGAGTTGACCTTCCCCTAAACCGCCGGCTCACTGCCCTGGTGCTCTCCTTCCCCGCCCGTGGCGGGCGTTTCTTCACCCCCGAGGAGCTCACCCGGGAACTGGGGCTCAGATAGGTATAGCTCCCTAGCCCGGTGCGTTGCTAGACACCCTGGACATCGTCCAGTTCGCCAGCTTCCAGGGCGGCGGCCTCGCCTGCGGGGAGGGCCTCCAGCTCCTCGTCGCTTGCCCCCCGCAGGCGGTAAAGGCTGTCCAGCTCGGCCCTCAGGCGGCCGAGCTTCCTCATTGCCTCCTCAATGTTGCTCTTGGCCCAGCCGGTTTGGCGGTCGCTGGTCTGGATACTCTTTTCCACCTCGTCTAAAAGCTGGCTCAGGCGGTTTAGGGAAACCAGCACCATTTTGGCCTGGCGCTCTATGCGCTTGCCCTGTAGGGCAACCAAGGCCGCGCTCAGGTAGGCGTAGAGGGAGTTTGGGCTAACCGGAATCACCTTATGCTCTTTTGCGTAGCCCACCGTCCTGTCGCTAAGCTCAGGGCTGAGGATCTGGAAGTAGACCTTCTCGCTGGGGATAAACATCATGGCCAGATCCAGTGTGCCCTGATCCTCCCTGATGTACTTGGAGCTAATTTCCTCTACCCGCTTTTGGAAGTCCCTAACAAACTCCTTTAGGGCTCGATTCTTCTCCCGCTCGTCCTGGGCTTCCCAGTAGCGGCGCAGGTTCTGGAGGGGAAACTTGGAATCAATGGGAAGCCAGCGGTCATCGCCCACCTTGACCGCCGCATCCACCCGGTTTCCCCCGATCTCGTGTTGCAGGCTGAACATGTCTGCCGGCAGGATGTCCCGCAGGATGTTCTCCAGCATCTTCTCGCCAAACTCGCCGATGGCCTTGGGGCTGCCCAGGGCACTCTCCAAGCTCCGGCTCAGGCGCTCCAACTCGCCCTGTGCCTCGGCCAGCGCACCGAGCTGCTTGCTGAGCTGCTGGATCATCTCGCCGGTGCCAGAAAGCTTTTCCGTGACCTGCTTGCTCACCTCTCCTACCTGCTCAAGGAGGGATTGGCGAAGCTGTTCAATGAGCTTTCGGCTCTTCTCGTCCGATTCGCCGATGGACTTCTGGAAGCGGCTTATGGTCTGATCAATCTGGTTTCGGAAGTCGGCTAGCTTCTTTTCTACTTCCTGCCTGACCTCGGCCGACTGCTTTTGACCTCGCTCTAGCTGCTTTTCGGCAAACCCAGAAATCTTTTCTTCTATCCTCCGAATCTCCCCCTCCAGCCGCTCAAGCTGGTGCAGGTCCGTCTGGGTGGGACCGGCAAGGCCGACTCTGCGGCTAAGCAGAAGGTAGGCCAGCACGAATCCAAACAGGGTGGCAGCAATCACTACCCCAAGGACAACAAGGTCCAGTCCTTCAGTCATTTTCTACTCTTCCTCCTCAGGGGTTTAGGTTATATATACTATCCAGGCCAAAGCATATTTGATGCATTCCAGCAATGTTCTCGCTTATCAGGGCATACTGGCGGGCAAGCTCACCGTTGAGCAAGGCGGCGAGAGCAGCCTGGTTGGCGGGGTGTTCCTCGGAGGCGAGGAGGTTTATTAGCTCCAAAATTCTGCCTGCGGAGGAAAGGTAGGCGAGGATGGCCTCAAAGGTCTTGCCGAACTCCTCCATCAGCAGACCCGAGGATAGCTCCCGCCTGAGACGCAGGACTTCCTCCTCTTCCATAGGGGAGCTGTGGGACAGCCCTCGCTGAAACTTTCTGACCAGCGCAGGGTAGTCGTAGTCGTCCCAGAGCAGAAGCCGCGGAAAGAGGGGGGCAAGGTGGCCCATTAGTTCTGCCCTAAGCTCTTGGGCTCTGGCCGCAGCCCGGCAGAGCTCCTGGTAGAAGGGAATCACATTCCTGTCGTCTATTCCCTCCCCGGCGATGGCCTTAGCGGCTTTGAGGAGGTCGGTGAAGTGGGTGGAAAGCTCAGTGAGCTTCTGGTTTAGCCTGCCTGCGGGGGGCGAGCCGGGAAGGTAGCGTTCTAGCAGGGCCTGGGTTAGGAGGGATTTATCCACCGGGAAAAGCCTAGTCGGCCGCCACCCTGGCGGGGGAGAAGTAGTTGATCTTCATCGCCTCCCTGACCTCGCTTATGGTCTGCTTGGCCACCTGGCGGGCGCGGCGGGTCCCCTCAATCAGGATCTCGTCCACCTCGTCCATGCGCTTCTCCCACTGGTGGCGCCGCTCGCGGATGGGGGCCAGGATCTCGTCCACCCTTGCCGCCAGCTCCTTCTTACAGGCCACGCATCCTCTCAGTCCGTGGACGCACTGGTGGCGCACGGTGGGTTCGCCCTCGGGGTTGAAGACCTGGTGCCAGGCGTAGACCCGGCAGACGTCGGGCCGGCCGGGGTCGGTAGGATGGATGCGACCCGGGTCGGTAACCCCCTGGCGGATGACGGCCCAGATCTCATCGTAGTCGTCGGCCAGGTTGATCACGTTGCCCAGGGACTTGCTCATCTTCTCGTCCCCGGTGATTCCCTTTAGCACTCCCTTGGTGTCCTGGGCGCCGATCTCCCTTAGCCGGATGAGTTCGTCCTTGGCCCACTGGACAAGGCTTTCTGCCGGTAGGTTGCTTTCAGTTGGGTGTTCGGCAAGAAGTTTTGCCACCCCCTGGGCAAGCTTCTCAAAGCCGGCCTCACTGTCTGCTGGGCTTGCCTCATCGCTGAACAGCCCGGCCGCCTCGGCAAGGCTTAGATCGGTATAGCGGGCAAGAAACCCCTCCAGACTGAGATCTAGGCTGGGGGGCCGGTAGGACCAGTACCAGCGCTCCAGGGGGGAGGGCTCCCCCTCCGCTCCGCCCACCATGGCGATGGGCTCAATGAGGATCTCTTCGCCACCGCCGTAGAGGCGGTTGAACTTGCGCACCAGCTTGCGGCAAAACTCAATGTGGGGGACCTGGTCCCTGCCCACCGGGACCAGCTTGGCCTTAAAGATGGTGATGTCTGCCGCCTGGCTTACCGGGTAGCCCAGGAAGCCGTAGTTGAGCTCCAGGCGGCCCTTCTTCCCCTCCAGGGCGAAGTTGATGCCCAGCTGCTGGGCCTCGCTTTTTAGGGTGGGGTTGTGGAAGAGCTGGTGGACCGAGGCAAGCATGGAGAGGTACATGGTGAGCTCGTGGATCTCGGGGATCATGGACTGGATGCAGATGGTGGTCCGCTCCGGGTCAATGCCCACCGCCAGGTAGTCCAAGGTCACCTCGCGCACGTGGCGGGAAAGCTCCTCCTGGCGGTCCCAGTGGGTGGTGAGGGCCTGCACATCGGCAATCAGGATGTAGCAGTCGTAGCCCTCCTCCTGCAGGCGCACCCGGTTGCGCAGGCTGCCCACATAGTGCCCCAGGTGGAGCTTGCCGGTTGGTCGGTCTCCAGTGAGCACCCGCTCGCCCATGGTGGTAAGAGAATACCAAGCTTTCCTTTTCTCACTGAGAAGTTTTCGTGAGTAGATTCCGACGACTTCTGAGAGAGAGGGTAGTTTTATTTAGATCGGCTAACAGATGTTCCTGTCGGCGAGTTAGGGCTGGTAGCGTACCCCGACGATCTTTTCCTGCAGGTCGGGAGGCAGCCAGCGGTGGTCATAGTCCCTCACCACAAAGATGGCGTGGCGCCTCACCCCCCACATGGACTGCTTGAAGGAGATGTAGCGCTCCAGCCCCAGCTCCTCAATCCGGCGGATGAACTCCGGGGCGTCCTCTTTCCTCACCTCAATGTAGTAGTGGTCCATGGCTGGCGGGGGGAGATTCTATCAGCGCACCCTATTCCCTTACTTCCGCCGGTTGCCAGCGCACTACCGGGTGGCGGTTGGCTTCGGCCTCCTCAATGTGGGAGACGGGCAGGCGGCTCTGGTAGTGGAGGAAGCCCTGAGGATCCTGCTCAATCTCCTCTGCAAACTGGATCATGAGGTCGGCGAAGTAGTCCAGCGTCTCCTTGCTCTCCGTCTCGGTGGGCTCAATCATCATCGCCTCCTCCACGATGAGGGGGAAGTAGACGGTGGGGGCGTGGACGCCAAACTCCAGGAGCTTCTTGGCGATGTGGAGCGCCCTTACCCCCTGCTTCTTCTGGCGGACGGCGCTGGCCACAAACTCGTGCATGCAGGCCTGGGGGTAGGGGATGTGGTAGTGGGAGCCTAGGCGCTCCTTGAGGTAGTTTGCGTTGATCACGGCGTTTTCACTCACCCTTCTCAGCCCTTCCGGCCCGTGCATGCGGATG
>JALSIF010000056.1 GCA_026981635.1 bacterium
TCCTCCACCCTTTCGGGCAGGACCAGGCGGTCAGGTTCAACCTTTTCCTCCACCACCCGGACCACATTGAGGGCCTTAAGCCCCGCATCCAGCATGGGCTCCCTGGGCGGGGCGGTGGTGAGGTACTGGAAGAGCATGCCGAAGTCCACCAGGGGACGAAGCAGGAGGATCCTGCGCAGGGGATAGATGTTTCGGATCACTTCGTAGCTCACCATCACCAGGGGGATGATGCCCACCACCCTGACCAGCGCCCTTATCCACCAGACTGGCCAGCTGGCATCGGCGGCGGTCAGTCCCCATGCCTGGGTGGGGGCAAGCAGCAGGTAGTCGGCCAGGGTGTAGATCAGGATGGCAAAGACGATGAAGTAGACCACAAAGGAGGTGCCGCAGCGGGGGTGGATGCGGGAGTGGCGCCTGAGCACCTCCATCTCCTGGTAGCGCTCCGGCTCCTGCTCAAAGGCGTTTATCACCGTGTGCTCGGCCCCGTGGTACTGGAAGACGCGGCGAAACTCCTCAAAGCGCCAGAGGAAGGCGACATAGCCGAGAAACAGGCCCAGCCGGATGGCCCCCTCCACCAGGTTTTTGGCCACCAGGGAGTCCAGGGCGGGGATGATGAGGGCGAGCCAGCCGGCAATCAGGCTGGGAAGGACCTTGAAGACGGCCAGGAAGATGACCAGCGATATCACCACCCCGACCCAGCTCGCCTTTTTCTCCGCCTCGGTCAGCTTTTCCCCCAGGTGGGCCTCGCTGTAGTACTCGGCACTTCGGTTGATGGCCCAGAAGCCGTGGGTGAGCATGTCGTAGAGGATGAAGATGCCCCTTAGCAGGGGGGCGCGGTAGACCCAGGGGGGGAAGCGCTTGCCGAGGCGTCGGCGGAGGACCAGCTCCTCCTCTTCTGGTCCCTTGAGGGCGAGGCCGAGGTGCTCCCTTCCCTTCATCATCACCCCCTCAATCACCGCCAGCCCGCCGTAGAGGGGGCAGTGCTGGCTGGCGGCATGGGTGAGGATGAGGGAGGGAAGAGAGAGGAGAAAGGCAAGTTGACCTTTCAGGCGAGCGAGAAGGTATCTCGGCAAGAAGGGCAGGGCTTTGGGCTTGAGACGAGAGGTGGGCAGGACTAGCCCTCCTCCTTATCGCTCTGCTTCTTTTCCTTGGGGACAGACTCCTGGTCGGCGGTGAGACCGTAGCGGCGGCGGAAGCGCTCCACCCGGCCGGTGGTGTCTACGATCTTGCGCTGGCCGGTGTAGAAGGGGTGGTTGGCGGAGCTCACATCGGTGCGCAGCTCCTTCTTGGTGGAGACCACCGGGTACTCGGCACCGCTGGCGCAGACGATCTTGGTCTCGTAGAGCTTGGGGTGAATTCCCTTCTTCATCCTGGATCACCTCGCCTAGCCGCAGGCTACGGGAAGTTTTTACCACCTGAGCGGGTCGGATATTCTATCACCTCGCCGCGCCCACCGCGGCAAGGGCGCTCATGAAGATGGCCCGCCCGTCCTCGCTGCTGAGCACTTTCTCGCTTGCCCGCTCGGGGTGGGGCATCATGCCGAGGACGTTGCCCTGGCGGTTTACGATGCCGGCGATGTGGTTTAGGCTGCCGTTGGGGTTGTAGGGGGCCTCTCGCTCCTTTAAGTCAAGGGAGCCGTCGGGCCGGCAGTAGCGAAAGACCACCTGCCCGTTCTCCTCCAGCTCTTCCAAAAGGTCAGGGGGAGCGATGTAGCGGCCCTCCTGGTGGGCGATGGGGATGCGGAGGACCTGGCCCGGGGAGAGGGAGCTGGTAAAGGGGGTGGCGGCGTTCTCCACCCGGAGGTGGACCCACTGGCAGCGAAACTCCAGGCAGGTGTTTACCGCAAGGGCGCCGGGAAGCAGACCCGCCTCACAGAGGATCTGAAAGCCGTTGCAGATCCCCATCACCAGACCACCTCGCTGGGCAAACTCATGCAGGGCCTCAATCACCGGCGAAAGGCGGGCTATGGCGCCAGCTCTGAGGTAGTCGCCGTAGCTGAAGCCGCCCGGCAGGACCACCAGGTCAAGGTCGCTAAGGTCGGTCTCCCGGTGGAAGACGAAGCGGGTATCTGCTCCCACTATCTGGCTAAGCACGTGGAAGGTGTCGTGGTCGCAGTTGGAGCCGGGAAAGACGATCACCCCCGCCCGCACGGCTATCCCTCCCTGGCCGCCGGAGCCGGCAAAGGCGCAACCTCAAAGGAGTAGTCCTCGGTCACCGGATTGGCCAAAAGCTTCGCACACATCTCCTCTACTAGCCGGTGGGCCTCCTCCCTACTGGGTGCCTCCAGGGTAAGGGTGATTAGCTTGCCTACCCGGACGCTACTTGCCCCGGCAAAGCCGAGCCTTTTTAGGGCCTGCTCCACCGCCTTGCCCTGGGGGTCTAGAAGGTCTGCGCGGGGGCTTACCCTTACCTCTACTTGAAAGCTTGCCACCGGCCCATTCTATCAGCGGGCAGGGGGCTGCTGGCCGTCCACCGCCTCCACCCTGGCACCCAGGCTCCTTAGCCGCTCAACCAGGTTCTCGTAGCCCCGGTAGATGAGCTCGCTTCCCTCAATCACCGTCTCCCCTTCCGCCATCAGGGCGGCCACCACCATGGCGGCCCCTCCTCGGATGTCGTAGGCCTCCACCGGCGCACCGGTCAGGGGACCGTTGCCCTCCACGATGGCACTCTGGCCGCGCACCTCAATGTGGGCGCCCATCCGCTCAAGCTCGGGCACGTGGGTGAAGCGGTTCTCAAAGATGGTCTCGGTGATGACCGAGAGCCCCTTGGCCTGGGTGAGCAGGGCCATGGTTTGGGGCTGAAGGTCGGTGGGAAAGCCGGGGTACTCCTGAGAGCGAAGGGAGGTGGGCAGGAGGCCGTTTCCCGGCATCACCTTGACCCAGTCCTCCCCCACCTCCAGGAAGGCCCCGATCTCGCTGAGCTTCTCCAGCAGGGCAGTGAGGTGGTGGGGGTTGAGGTCGGTCAGGGTGACCTCACCCCGGGTGGCGGTGGCGGCGATGATCCAGGTGCCCGCCTCAATGCGGTCGGGGATGATGCGGTAGGAGGAGGGTGGGGTGAGTTCCCGCTGGCCGACTATCTCAATCCGGCGGGTGCCCGCCCCACGGATCTGGGCGCCGCAGGCGTTGAGGAAGTTGGCCAGGTCCACCACCTCCGGCTCGCAGGCGGCGTTGTTGATCACCGTGGTGCCGTGGGCTAGGGCGGCGGCGATCATCAGGTTTTCAGTGGCGCCGACGGAGATCTTTTCCAGGGTGATCTCGGCCCCCACCAGCCGTTCGGCCCGGGCGATCACCTCGCCGTGCTCAATGGTCATCTCTGCCCCCAGCGCCCTGATCCCCTTGAGATGGAGGTCAACCGGACGGTTGCCGATCCGGCAGCCCCCAGGCAGGGCAACCTGGGCCTTACCGAAACGGGCCAGCAGGGGACCCAGTACCAGGAAGCTGGCCCGCATCTTCTTGACCAGCTCGTAGGGGGCGGTGTTGCTTTGGATGGAGCGGGTGTCCAGGATGAGGCGGTGGTGGGAAGGGTCAAAGGAAACCTCGGCCCCCAGCTGGGTGAGGATCTCGGAGATGACGTGGACGTCAAGCACGTCGGGGACGTTTTCCAGGTGGTGGATGCCGGGGACCGCAATGGCGGCAGGGATAATGGCAATGGAGGCGTTCTTGCTGCCCGCCACCTTCAGGGTTCCGACCAGCGGCCGCCCCCCTTCAACAATTAGCTTGCCCATCGCTTGCCGCCCAGAAGCAGGGGAGATTCTAGCAGTCTCCTTGTGGCCAGGAGAGGAGCGATAGGTTATATTTCGGATGGAGAAACGGGTGTGCTCACTCTCCATTCAGGAGGCGGCGTGGTGAGTTTCAGGGTGCTTCTGCTGGCCGGCTTGGTGCTGGTGGTTTTGGGTGGGCTTTCCTGTGGGGAGGGGGAGCAGGCCAACCCTGGCCAATTGGCGGTGGCTTCCCGTCCGAGCGAGACGGGGGGGAGGGGGATGGCGCAGCCAAGCTTTCCACAAATGGTGCTCCCCCCCTTTCCAGAGGAGGGCCTGCAGGCGGGAGAGCGGCTTACCCCGGAGGGCTACATTGACCCTGCAAGTGCTGGCGAGCTGGGGGGAGACTTTCGGGGCTTCTCCTCTGGCAAGGGGCTTTCTGCCCACCCGGGAAACTCTCGGCTGGTGCCCGGCGCCCTCTTCTTCTCCGCCCGCGGAACCACCCAGGTGATCAACCGGGAAGGGCTCCACCTTGAGCCAACCGCCGGTGAGCCGGTGGCCTGGGCCTCCTACCGACTGGTGCTGGGTAGCGGCTCGCCCTCCCTGCTGGCTACCGATGTCAACCTTTCTCTGGGGGGACGATACTGGCTGGGCATCTCCGACTACTCCCACTCGCGCTGGCAGTGGTTTGGACCCTTCCATGATGGCAGGTTGAGGCTCCTGCTTCCCCAGCCTGGGAGCTACCGCTCGCCCCTCGGTTCAACCCATCTGGTGGTCCTCACCAACACGGCGGAGGGGATAGATGTGGTGGCGGTGGCAGCCGAGCTTGACCTGCCCGATGACATCCAGCCCCCGTCCCAGCCCCAGGGCCTTTCTGCGGTGGCGGTGCCGGGTGGAGTGCTCCTTACCTGGGACCCGGTGGGGGCGGAGGACCTGGCCGGCTACCGGGTCTACTTTGCCGACCAGCCCTTCAACTCCTTCCAGGGAGCGGATGGGTCAAGCGGTACGGCCCTGCTTGGCAGGACCGAGTTCCTGTTTGTGGTGCCGGCGGGAATGGACCCGGCTGCCACCTACCACTTCAGGGTGGTGGCGGTTGACCGGGTGGGGAACGTGAGCTCCTTTTCCAGCATGGTCTCGGCGGTACCGCTCCCGCCGGAAGATCCAGTGGAAGGGGTGCTTTCGGTTGACCGGGTGGCGGGACCTCGCCACACCACGGTGACCCTTTCCGTCTCCGCTCCGGCGGGCTATCTGGTGGACTGGGACACCGATGGCGACGGGGTCTATGAGAACCTTGCCTCCCCCCTGCACATCAAA
>JALSIF010000057.1 GCA_026981635.1 bacterium
ACCCGGCCTACAACCGGGCGGTGGGGGGAGTTCCCCAGAGCCAGCACACCCAGTTTCGCGCCATTGACTTCACCTCCGCCAGGGGCAGGCCGATGGACTGGTTTCGCCTGCTTCGGGAGTGGCGGCAGGAGGGAAGGTTTGCCGGCGGCCTGGGAGTCTATCCCCGGAAGGGCTTCGTCCACCTAGACACCCGCGGCTACAACGCCACTTGGCAGGGGAGGTAGGGATGGGAACCGCACCCGCCCGGGGCGGGTCAGTTAGGCTAGATGGCGATGCCCGTGGGCAGGAGAAAAGCGGCTGGTTTTGCTCTGGCTTTGCTTGTCCTGGTTGGGGTGGCCCTAGTCCTCGGCTGTCCCCGCCAGCTGGGCAAGGTCCCCCCTGACGCCCTGCCGGGGACCGAGCAGGGCTATTTCAGCAAGAGGCCGGAGCGGGTGGCCTTCCTTGCCCCCTCCCCCTACCCCCACTACTCCCTGGAGGAGTTTGCCCAGCTCCCCGCCGGGGAGGACATGACCATCCCCGACTGGGAGATCGCCCGCCTGAGCCTGGAGGAGGAGTTTGGCCCCCTCACCTGGCGCCGGCTGAGGCAGGTGCCGGCAAGTCTGCTGGTTCCTGAGCGGTGGTCCACGGTGGAGGTGCCCCAGCTTTTTGCCCGCGAGGTGATCACCGAGCTCAGGACCCACCCGGAGGGGGAGCTTGAGGCGGGACTTAAGCTAACCGTCTATCCCTCAGCCGGCCTCTCCCAGAGCGACTTCTTCTCCAGCCTGCTTAGCCAGTACAAGGACGACCCCAAGGCGGTTCCGCTGGCCGATACGCCCGCCCCCGCCTACCTCAGCCAGCTTTCCATGAACATCCTGGAGACCCGGGTTGAGCTTGAGGGCGGGGAGAGTCTGGTCAGGGAGTATGTGTTTGCCGACCGGGACTACCTCTTTCACTTCACCTGCCGCTCGCCGGCGGGGGAGGAGGCCAAGCTGTGGCGGCGGCTCTGCGACTACCTGACCCACTCCCTTACCCGCCTCTACCGCGCACCGCAGCTTCCCTACCCGGTCCTCTTTGAGCGCCGGCCCCTGGGCGAGGGGGGCGGGGTGAGGGTGATGGAGGGGCAGGAGAAGCTCTTCCGGCTTGACCGCTATGAACTTCCCACCGCGGTGGCGGTAAACCAGGAGGCGGGCTGGGCCATCGCCTTCCCCTACTACCGGGAGGGACCCAAGGGGGAGCCGGTGGTTAGGTTCACCCTGCCCAGCGAGGAGGAGCCGGTCTTCACCCTGGAGCTGGGCTGGCCGGTAAACCTGGAGCCCAACCTGTTTTACCCCTCCCTTTCCATCTGGACCGAGCCGGCCCGCAAGGACCTCTCCTCGCGGGAGGCGCTGGAGGAGTGGGTGGGAAGGCTGCGCGAGAAGCTCGGCCGGCTTCGCCGGCGGGGGGAGGCGAGATGGGTGGAGCTTTACAAGGGGAATCCCGGCATGCCGCGCACCGCGGTGCGCTTCCTCACCCAGGAGGTGGAGCTGCCCGACCCGCAGAACCGCCGCAACCCCACCCTGGCCCGGCTCTATGTGGTGGTGCGGGGGCCCACCGTCTACCACCTGATCCTCACCACCAAGGGGACCGGCCACCCCGAGGTACACAGGCTGGAGGAGGAGGTCATCGCCTCCTTCCGCTTCTTTGGCCGGGCGGCCACCTACCAGGACGACTCGCGGGAGCCTGACACCGAGGGGCTGCTCAGGGAGATCTTCGGCCAGTAGCCGGCTACTCGGTGCGCAGGGCGACGATGGGGTCAACCAGGGCGGCCCGCCAGGCGGGGTAGATCCCCGCCACCAGGCCTACCACCCCGAGGACGATGACCGCCACCCAGATGGAGGAGGGGGAGATGACCGGGGCGGTGAAGCCCTCCCCCAGAGGGAGTTTGGCGATCAGCTTTACTATCCCGATGCCCAGCAGGATTCCTAGTGCGCCACCGATGGCGGTGATGGTGAGGGCCTCGGCCAGAAATTGGAAGAGGATGGAGCGGCGGGTGCTGCCCAGAGCCTTGCGCAGACCGATCTCACGGGTACGCTCGGCGACGGAGACCAGCATGATGTTGGTCACCCCGATGGCCCCCACCAGCAGGGTGAGGATGCCGATTGAGCGGAAGATCCAGATAATGCCGAGGAACAAAAGGTCGGTTTTTTGCCTCTCTTCCACCAGGTCGCGGATGCGGAAGGCAGTATCTACGGATCCTTGGGGAATTCCGTGACGGGCGGCCAGCACCCGCTTTACCTCCTCCTTGACCTGGGCCACTTCGTTCAAATGGTTAACTTCAACCTGAAGGGTGAAGCGACCTTGCCAATTTCTGGCGGGACCTACGAGATAGTTCTGCATTGTTGTGACTGGCATCCATACATAATGGTCATTAAAGTTTTGCTTTTTCCTTAATATGCCGATAATCTCAAAGGGCATACCTGAAATGTGTAGTGTGTCACCTATCTTTGCCCGGTTGCCAAAGAAGCGCTCGTTTATCCAGCTACCTATGACGATGAGGGGAGCGCCCAGCTTCTCATCCACTGGGTTGAAGAAGCGGCCATCTTCCAGTTCAAATTCACGGATCTCGGTGATCTCGCTGGTGGTCCCCACCACCCCGCCGTACTGCTGAAAGGGGAGGGTGCCCTGCATCTGGGTCCACATGGAGATGTAGGGCACTACCCGGCTCACGTAGGGGATGGATTCCCTGATCAGCTTAGCGTCTCCGGGGTCGCCGCGCAGGGCATAGACTGCATCGCCGTCCTTGTAGGTGTCCTGGTACTCAATGCGAATGGTGTTAGCCCCCAGGGCGCGAAAGCTCTGCTTGGCCTGTTCGTGGAAGCCTTGGACGATGGCCACCAGGATGATCACCGTGGCGATCCCCCAGAGGATGCCAAACATGGTCAGGGTGGTGCGCACCCAGTGGCTGGCGAGGGACTTGAAGGCTTCTCTCAGGACCAGCTTGATAAACATAACTAGCGCCCTATCACGGTAATTCGGCGGGTTCGCCGGCTGCGGGTGGTTTCTTCCTCCCCCATCATCGGGATGACCACCCGGTCCCCTTCCCTGAGCCCCTCCCTTATCTCCACGAACTTGCCGTCGGAGATGCCCGTCTTCACCGGCACCTCTTCCCGGCTGCCGTCGGGACCCAGCCTAATGACGTAGCTTCCGCCGTCGTTTGTCTGGATGGCCTGAACCGGCACCGCCAGCACCTGCTCTGCCCGATCGGTTATCACCTCGGCCTTGGCGTAGCTGCCCAGGCGGGGCTGGTCCAGCTTGCCGGTTACCTCCATCTCAATCTCAAACTCCACCACCCCCTGCTGGTTGGCCTGGCCGAAGCTGGAGACCTTGCGGATCACCCCGTCTATCCGCTGGTCCTCGGGCAGGAAGGTGAAGGAGAACTTGACCGGCATGCCGGGCCTTACCTTGCCCACCAGGCGCTCGCCGATCTTGCCCTTGACCACGATCTGGTCGGTGTTGCCGATGACCATGATGGGCTGGCCCTCGCGTCCGCCAATGGCGGGGACCACCGTGTCGCCCGGATCAAGCATCACCGCCAGCACCTTCCCCGCCACCGGGGAGCGGATGGTGGCGTTCTGGAGGTTCTCCTGGGCGATCTGGTACTCAATCTGGGCCCGCTTCAGGTTGGCCCGGGCCACCTTGAGCTCGGTCTCCAGGGCGCCCTTCTTCTGCTCCTCGTAGGCGGCTTCCAGGGAGCGCACCCGTTCCTTGGCCGCCACCACCTGGTCCCTGGCCTGGTCCAGCTCCTGGTCGGTGACGTAGCCCTTCTGGTGGAGCTCCTCCAGGCGCTTCAGGTTCTCCTCGGCGGTCCTTAGCTGCTGGCGGGCGGTTTTCAGCTCCGCCTCGGTGGCGATGCGGCGGGAAGCGGGGTCGCCCGCCTTGACCCGCTCATACTCGGCCTGGGCGATGGCCAGGCTGGCCTCGGCCCGGCGTAGGGCCTGTCTTAGCTCGGTGGTCTCAATCTGGGCTAGGAGGTCGCCCGGCTCCACCCGGTCGCCCTCCTGAACGTAGAGCTTCTCCAGCTGGCCACCCACCTTGGCCTTGATCTCCACCTGGTTGGCCGCCTCCAGCGTTCCCTGGATGGTCTCCTTCACCACGATGTCGTGGCGCTCCACGGTGACCACCCGCTCGCTGGGTCCCTTCTCCTGGGCTTCACTGCCCAGCCTAGTCCAGGCAAAGGCGATCAGGCCACCGAAGAGCACCACGAGGATGCCGGCAAGCGTAACTTTCCCCAGTGCTCCTTTCATCACCCTAAGACTCCCACTCTTTGGGGAGGGAAGTTCATCTATCCTACCCCAGAGGGGTTATCCTTGTTGTCGTGGGATACCCTCACTCCCCGGCAAGGTTAGACCCCCGGCGGGGGATCAAGGTTCACCCGGCCTTCCTGGCGGTGGTCATTACTCCTCTCATGCTGGCCCTTATTCCCCTCCCCGCCCGGGGGGAGCCGGTGGGCTACGGCTGGGCGGTGGGTAAGCTCTCCCTGGTCTCCGCCTACCTGAGTGGCGAGGAGGTGGGGCCGGATGCGGTGGATGACGCCGTGGCCCAGCTCGCCCTGGAGGGGGGCTTCTACCCCCCCCTCTGGGCCTACCAGAGGAGGCTTAGCGAGCAGGTTTTAGAGCATGCCGGCGACCGCATCCTCCACGGCTTCGGCTGGCCCTATGGGGTGAGGGTGACCGGGGCCTACATGCAGCTCAGGAGGCCGGAGCTTGAGCCCTACTCCCTGTGGCTGATCAACCTTGAGCCGCTGACTCTCTTTCCCCTGCCCGCCAATAGGCTGGTGGCGCGGGTGCTCACCACCGAGGGGGAGTGGCTGGAAAGCGAGCAGCTAACCGAGGGGCATCCTCTTTGGCCGGTGCTTAGGGGGATGGAGAGTGGCTTTAGGCTGCCCGGCCGCCTGCCCGGCTACCTCACCACCACGGTCAAGGTGATTCTTCCCGCCCCGGGAATAGACAGCCGGCGGGTGGTGCTGATG
>JALSIF010000058.1 GCA_026981635.1 bacterium
GCCGGCTGGAGGAGCAGGGCCTGCTCGGTCAGACTCAGCCCGAGGTGGAGGCTGCCCAGGGGGAGGTTCGCAGGGTGGTGACCGAGCACGAGGTGGCCCGGGTGGTGGAGATGTGGACCGGTGTGCCGGTCACCGAGGTGGCCCGAAGCGACCTGGTGCTGATTGAGCGGCTGGAAGAGGAGATCAAGCAGGAGATCATTGGGCAGGACCGGGCGGTGGAGACCCTGGTGAGGGCTCTGCGCAGAAGCTACGCCGGCATCCGCGACATGTCCAAGCCCATCGGCTCCTTCATCTTCCTCGGCCCCACCGGGGTGGGCAAGACCGAGTTGGCCCGGGTGCTGGCGAAGAAGCTCTTCCTCAACGAGGACTCCTTCATCAAGATTGACATGTCGGAGTACTCGGAGCGGTTTGCGGTAAGCCGCCTGATCGGCTCGCCGCCGGGCTACGTGGGCTACGACGAGGGTGGTCAGCTCACCGAGGCGGTGCGCCGCCACCCCTATTCGGTGGTGCTGTTTGACGAGCTGGAGAAGGCCCACCCCGATGTCTTCAACACCCTGCTGCAGCTTCTGGATGAGGGAGTGCTCACCGACGGGCAGGGGCGCAAGGTTTACTTCAACAACACGGTGGTGATCTTTACCACCAACATCGGCGGCCAGTACATGGAGGAGTCGGAGGCGATCGGGTTTAAGACCCTGGAGCTTGACCCGGACGAGGACCTGGAGAGCCGCTACCGCTCCTACCGGGAGCAGGCTGAGCGCCTGCTCAAGAAGTTCTTCCGCACCGAGTTCCTTAACCGGATAGACGAGATCGTCTACTTCAATGCCCTGAGGCGAGAGGACATCCTGCGCATCACCGAGCTGGCCATTGAGGAGCTGAGGGAGAGGCTCGGGCAGATTGACCTCGGCCTTGAGATCACCCCCAAGGCGGTGGAGTATATTGCCGAGTGTGGATTTAGTCCGGTCTACGGGGCAAGAAACCTCAAGCGAACGGTGGTCAGGCTGGTGGAGGACCCCATCAGCGAGCGCATCATTCGGGGCGAGCTGGAGGCGGGCAAGGTAGTCAAGGTGAAGAAGGCCTCCAGCGGCGAGGGGCTGGTCTTTGAGGTGGTGGACGGAAAGCGCCCGGCTGAGGAGGAAAGGGAGCGGGTCTCGGTAGAGTAGACTGTAGCTCTCTGACCGGAAGAGATTTGTACCCGCTTGGGGGATTTCCTCACCGGGGGGAAGGCCCAATGGGGGCCGTGGCGGCTTTCTGAGTTGGGACTGGGCAAGGCTAGCCCCCTGGTGGCGGGCGGTATCATAAGAGGAAGTTAGATTTCAAAATGATTGCCAATCGACAGGTCGCCACCATCCTGAGCGTGCTGCTGGGCGGCTTTGTGGGCTACCTCATCGGCTTCGTCTATGAGGCCACCCAGATTGAGCCCTTTGTAAAGCTGGTGGAACAGCAGCCTGACCTTGCCAACCAGGTGGGCGACCTGGGCTTCTACATCTTCTCCCAGCAACTCTTTAAGCTCGGCCTGATCCTTGCCGGGCTGGTGGTGGGGTATCTTGTGCGCCGCTGGTTCCAGAACTACCTGGACTACTACACCTTCAAGCTGCAGCTCTTCTTCCGCCGCACCCCGCGGGAAAAGATCATTGCCGGCCTGGTGGGGGCGCTTATCGGCATCGTCTTCCTCTTCCTCACCGTGGTGCAGGTGGTCTCGGTGCTCCCCTCCCTCTATCCCCAGTGGGCAAAGCTCTTTGCCGCCCCCCTGTTTAAGTTCTGGGTCTACTCCATAAGCGGCATCCTCTTCGTCTACTTCTTTAGCCGCACCGCGGTGGAGCTCTACTTCCCCGAGTCGGTTCGCACCAAGCTTTCCGAGCGGCACAACATCTCCCCCGGCATCCCGCCCAAGATCTTGGACACCAGCGCCATCATTGATGGGCGGGTGGCGGAGATCATCAAGATCAACTTCCTAGAAGGAGTGATCGTTATCCCCAAGGGGGTGGTGCAGGAGCTTCAGGCCATCGCCGACAGCTCCGACCCCCAGAAGCGGATGCGGGGAAGGAGGGGGCTGGAGATCCTAAAGAGTCTGCAGGATGACGAGTCCATCCCCCTGGAGTTCTATGACGACTCGGAGTTTGAGGCCGACTTCCCGGCGGTGGATGACCGGGTGGTGAGGGTGGCCCAGGAGCTCAAGGGGATGCTCATTACCACCGACTTCAACCTCAACCGGGTGGCCACCATCCAGGATGTGCCAGTGCTTAACATAAACGATCTTTCCAACGCCATCAAGACCATGGTGGTGCCCGGGGAGCACCTCAAGGTGCGCATCGTCCGGGAGGGCAAGCAGTCGGGCCAGGGGGTGGGCTACCTGGACGACGGCACCATGGTGGTGGTGGAGCACGGCCTGCCCTACCTGGGGGAGGAGGTGGTGGTGAGGGTAACCTCCATGGTCCAGTCCTCCAAGGGCAGGATCGTCTTTGCCAAGCCGGAGGACCACTACCTGGGCGCCGAGGGAGAGGAGACCGCCGCTGCCCGGGAGGGAAATGCTGGGGTGGCGTCGGGCGAGGGAGAGAAGCGGGGTGAGGTGAGCCCCGAGACCTCCTCCTAGGCGCCCATGGAGAAGGCCCTAACCTACGTCCTCTTCCTGCTGGCAGGGGGAAGGTCGCTTCGCTTCGGCAAGGGGAACAAGCTGCTGCGCGAGGTTGCCGGACGGCCGGCGGTGGAGTGGCTGTTTGAGGAGATCGCCCCCCTGGAGGGTGAGTTTTCCTCCGTTGTCCTGGTCTGTGATGGGGGAGAGGAAGAGCTTCTGATGCTTGCCCAGAACCACTTTGCCCGCCTGCTCAGGGCCGAGCCCGGGGAGCTTAGGGCCGGTTCGGTTCTTTCTGCCCTGGATGCGGTGGCCGACCTTGCCCGGGGATTCGTCCTCATCCACGACTGCGCGCGGGTGCTGGCCAGCCGGGAGCTCTTTGAGCGGGTGATGAAGGCCCAGCGGGAGGTCCCCCAGGCGGGAGTGGTTCCGGTGGTAAAGCCGCGGGATGCGGAGCTCATGTGGGAGAATGAGCGGGTGCGCTACCTTGCCCGCGACAGCCTCTACCACGTGCAGACTCCCCAGAGCTTTCCCTTGGAGAGGCTCAGAGAGGCCTTCCGTCTGGTGCCGGGGGAGTTTCCCGACGAGGGCAGCCGGTTTGCCGCGGCGGGCTTTCCCCTTGAGGTGGTGAGGGGGGAGCGGACCAACCTGAAGCTCACCTACCCGGAGGATGCGGGTCTGGCGGCCGCCCTGCTCAACCACCGGCGGAGAGAGGGGGAGTAGGGATGGAGTACCGCTCCGGCCTGGGTTACGACATCCACCCCACCGACCCCAGCCGGCCCCTCATCCTGGGCGGGGTGGAGGTCCCCTCCGAGTTTGGCCTGGCCGGCCACAGCGACGCAGACGTGCTCACCCACGCCATCATTGACGCCCTGCTGGGGGCGGCCGGCCTGGGGGACATCGGCCAGCACTTCCCCGACACCGACCCCGCCTACCGGGGCATCTCCAGCCTCCGGCTGCTTGAGCAGGTGATGGGGATGCTCAGGGAGGGGGGGGCGCGGGTGGTCAATGTGGACGCCCTGATCGTGGCCGAGCAGCCCAAGCTCTGGCCCCACTTTCCCACCATGAAACGGTCGCTGGCCGAGGTGCTGGGGATTGAGCAGGAGCGGATAAACCTCAAGGCGACCACCAACGAGGGATTTGACAGCATCGGCCGGAGCGAGGCCATCGCCTGCTTTGCCACCTGCACCATCGCCCTGGCTGAGGAGAGACCCTGGGGGGGGAAGGAGAAGCCTTGGAGGGAGCGGCTGACCCGGGCTAAGGACTTGCTAGAAAGGAACGAGCTTGAGCGGGAGGCGGACCTGCTTATCCTTCGGGAGGCCGGGCGACTGATCGTCAAGGTGGACGGGGGAAGCAAAGGTAACCCCGGCCCGGCCGCGGCGGCGGCGGTCATCTCCGACCCGGAGGGGCTGGCCGAGTACCCCCTGACCAGGTTCCTGGGGGAGATGACCAACAACCAGGCCGAGTATGAGGCGGTGATCCTTGCCCTGAGCTTCCTCATTGAGCAGGGGCTCTCCGACCGGCCGGTGGAGCTTTATGTGGACAGCGAGCTGGTCGCCCGCCAGCTTCTGGGCAAGTATCGGGTGAGGGACAAGAAGCTCATCCCCCGCTGGCAGAGGGCGCGCGAGCTGATGGAGAAGTTTGCAAAGCTAACCCTCGCCCACATCCCCCGCACTGAGAACCGGCTGGCCGACGAGCTGGTCAGGGTGACCATCCGAAGGAAGCTCAAGGGCAGAAGCTAGCCCTCAGGCCCGGGCGGCGCGGGAGAGGAAGTTTCTAAGCTCGGTAAGCCCTGCGCGAAGCTCCTCCGGCGGGGCCACCCAGCTAATCCTCAGGTGCTCCGGTGAGCCAAAGAAGCGGCCCGGCACCACCACCACCCCGCTGCGGCGCACCAGCTCCTCGGCCAGCTCATCGGCGCTGAGCTCCGGGTGGCTGAGGCGCATGAACCCCACCAGCCCCAGGCGGGGCTCCTGCCAGGAGAGGTAGGGGGACTCGTCAACGAGATCGGAGACCAGCCGACGCTTCTCCGGGCTGGAGACTTCGGCGGCGTAGGCCAAAAGCTGGTCCAGGTGGTCAAAGGCCTGGCGGGCCACCTGCATGCCCAGGTAGTTGAGGTTGCCGGTGGTGAGGTCCAGGGCCCGCTTCATCTCGGCGATCTTGGCCTCCGGGCCGATGGCCCAGCCGGTGCGGATGGCGGCCAGGCCGGCAAACTTGGTCAGGCTGGCGGTGGCCACGATGCGGGGGTGGGCCAGGGCCTGGCTGCCCATGAAGTGGGCAAAGTCAAACTCCAGGTAGACCTCGTCAAGCAGGAGGTAGGCGTCAAAGCGGGCGCAAAGCTCCCCCAGCTCCTCAAGCTCTTCGGGAGAGAAGGTGTGGCCGGTGGGGTTGTGGGGGGAGGAGAGGATG
>JALSIF010000059.1 GCA_026981635.1 bacterium
CTGCGGGGTGGAGCTGATGGAGCGGGCCTGGGTCATGCCCAAGGTGAGGGAGGAGCCGGGCATCTCGGCTAGGGACCTAACCCACCCCATGGTGGAGGCCTCCCTGCCTACCGGCCGCTTCATCCCCAACCTGGTGGAGCTGAACCATGAGCGTGCCCAGGTGGTGATCCTTACCGGCCCCAACATGGGGGGCAAATCCACCTACCTGCGCTCGGTTGCCCTGCTGGTAATCCTTGCCCAGGCGGGCCTGCCGGTCCCCGCCAAGGAGGCCCGGGTGGGGCTGGTGGACCGGGTCTTTACCCGGGTGGGAGCGGGCGACGAGCTTATCCGCGGCGCCTCCACCTTCCTGGTGGAGATGGAGGAGTGCGCCGAGATCCTCTCTGCCGCCACCGACCGCTCGCTGGTCATCCTGGACGAGGTGGGCCGGGGGACTTCCACCTTTGACGGGGTGGCCATCGCCCGGGCCATCCTGGAGGAGCTGGCCACCGGCCGCCGCCGACCGCTGACCATCTTTGCCACCCACTACCACGAGCTGACTGAGCTTGGCGAGCTGCTGCCCAACGTAGTCAACCTCCACATGGCCTGCCGGGCAAGCGAAGAGGGGGTTACCTTCCTCTACCGGGTGG
The DNA here is from genome assembly GCA_026981635.1 of bacterium. GTDB lineage: Bacteria > 4484-113 > 4484-113 > JALSIF01 > JALSIF01 > JALSIF01. The sequence goes on from JALSIF010000059.1 coordinate 627, forward strand.
AGCGGGGGGCGGTGGACCGAAGCTACGGGATTGAGGTGGCCCGCATGGCGGGACTTCCCCCCAAGGTGCTGGAGAGCGCCCGGCGGACCCTGGCCGAGCTTGAGGCCCTGCGCGAGGAGCACCTGATGAAGATGCGCCGCATCGTCCAGCTGGGTCTATTTGAAGAGGGCAGGGATGGAGGCTAGCCCCTACCCTGAGAAGCTCAGCCAGGCGGCCCGGCTCATCGCCCAGGCAGAAAGGCTTCGCCTGCTTACCGGAGCGGGCATCTCGCGGGCCTCCGGCATGCCCACCTTCCGCGGCCATGACCCCACCTGGGCCGACTACCCCCGCCGCCGTTTCGCCACCTACCGGGGATTCAGGGATGACCCGGTGGGGGTTTGGCTTTGGCACAACTGGCGCCTGGCGGCAAACCTGAGAGCCACCCCCAACCCGGCCCACCGCGCCCTGGCCGAGCTGGAAGATCTGTGGGAGAGGCTCGGGCGCGACTTTCAGCTCATTACCCAGAATGTGGACGAGCTCCACCAGCGGGCAGGCTCCAGGCGCATCCTCGAGCTCCACGGCAACGCCTTCCTCGCTCGCCCCGACGGCACCCCCCAGGACTTCCCGGAGCCGGTAAGGCTCCCTCCCCCACCCTTCCCCCAGATCCCCATGCGGGACGAGCGGGGGAGGCTTCTCCGTCCCCATGTGGTCTGGTTTGACGAGGGGGTGCCGGAGAGCATCCGCCGCCGGGCACTCACCCTGATGGCAGAGGCCGACCTCCTGCTGGTGGTGGGGACCTCAGGAGAGACCGTCCTGGCCCGCCGGCTGGTGGAGCGGGCAAGGGAGGCCGGGGCAGAGGTGATAGAGATAAACCCCGCCCCAAGCCGCCTCACCCCCCAAAGCGCGCTAAGCCTTACCGGCCGGGCAGAGGAGATCATCCCCAAGCTAGTTAGCCTGGTAAAGCTTGAGCTCCGGTCCTCCCCCGGCTAGAAGATAAACAGCACCGTCGCCATGAGCAGGAAGAGGAAGAGCATCAGGGTGGCGGTATATCCCATCACCTCGCCCGCCTTAAGTCCGGTTATCCCCAGCAGGGGTAGGGCCCAGAAGGGCTGAATCAGGTTGGTGAGCTCATCACCGTAGGAGAGGGCCATGATCGCCTTGCCCACCGGCACGCCCAGGGTGTGGGCCGCCTCCACGATTACCGGCCCCTGGACGGCAAACTGGCCCCCGCCCGAGGGGACCGCCAGGTTGACCAGCCCAGCGCTGACCAGGGTCCAGAAGGGGAAGCTCTGGGGTGTGGAGAAGGCCACAAACCAGCCCGCGATCACCCCCACTAGCCCGGTGTACTTCATGATCCCCATGATGCCGGCGTAGAAGGGAAACTGTAGGATGATCCCGCTTGCCGCCCGGGTGCCGCCGGCAAAGGCCCGCGCGTAGGCCATCGGGGTGCCGTGGAGGGCCAGGCCCAGGATGAGAAAGATGAAGATGATGGAGTTTAGGTCCAGGCGGGAAAGCCCGCTCTTTATGAAGAAGGGGACCAGGTAGGAAAGGCCCCCAAGCACGATGATCCAAGCCAGCAGACGGCTCTCCTCCAGCCGGCGGGCCGGGGTGAGGGGCTCTCTACCGGCGTGGGAATCCTCTTCCCTCCCCTCCTCCATCTCACCCCCTGCAATCCCCCTGCTCTCTGCTGCCGGCGGGTGGAGCAGGAAGAGGAGGGCAGGAATAAGGCCAAAGGCGGCCAGGGTGAGAGTCAGGTTCATGGGGGTAAGTATCGTCTCCGAGAGGGGGACGATGCGCCCGATCTCCTCCAGCATGAAGTTTCCTGGCCCGGTGGTGTTGGCGGTAAGGGGAGCAGAACCGGAGAAACCCCCGTGCCAGACAGCAAGGCCGCTGTAGCCTGCCGCCGCAAGCAGGGGATAGTGCACCGCTATTCCCCTAAGCCTTGCCGCCAAGGCCGCCTCCCGGGCCATGATGGCACCGGCAATGAGTCCCAGCCCCCAGTTGAGCCAGCCAAGGAGCGCAGCGGCAAGTCCCACCAGTGCGACCACGCCCGGGCCGGTGCGGGGCAGGGTGACCAGCCGGCGAAGACCACTTCGCACCAGGGGGGCGCTGGCCAGGGCAAAGCCGGTAATCAGGATGAGCACCATCTGCATGGCGAAGGTCAGAAGCTCCCAGAAGCCCTTGTACCAGGCCCCAACAACCTCGCTCAGCCCCGACGGGGTGAGGGAAAGGGCGAGGGCGGCAACCAAGAGAGTTAGCAGAATGGCAAAGATGAAGGGATCGGGCAGGTAGCGTTGCGAGAGGCGGGTCAGCCACTCACCCAGGCGCCTTAGCCCCCCGATCATAGAGGGGCATTTTAGTAAGCCAAGAGAGAGGAGAACCCGCTAGGGGGTCTTAATCCTTTTCAAGAGATGGCGGAGAGGGTGGGATTCGAACCCACGAGACGGCTTTCGCCGCCTACACGCTCTCCAGGCGTGCGCCTTCGACCACTCGGCCACCTCTCCGCGGGGCCTAAGCTAATAAATAAATACCCCGCCTCCCCGCCCTTGTCAACTACCCGGAGGAGGGATTTTTCTCCGCCCCCTTCCGGCCTAGCCTCTGAGCCTCTTCCTACCCAGGGCCACCTCGGCCGACTGCTCCACCGCCATCACCAGAGCGGCTAGCATGGCCGCCTCAGCCACCGCCACCACCAGCCCGTGCTCAGGGATGAGGCAAGCTGCCGCCACCGAGCCTACCTGCCAGCCCTCCCCCAGCACCCGGGCCACCTCCTCGGCCAGCTCCCGGCTCTGGCTGGGAAAGCTCTGGGTTAGGGGGACCTCAGGGCGGGCAAAGAGCCGGCGGTACTCCCCCACCAGCGGGATGGGCCTTCTCTCCACCGCAAAGGTGAGGCTTACGGTGGCGTGGGTGTGGCAAACCGCCCTCATCTCCCCCAGCCGGCGGTAGATCTCCCCGTGCATGAGCACCTCCCGGCTGGCCTCACCCCCGGCCAGGGCCTCCGCCTCCCCACCCAGCTCCACTAGAACTAGATCCTCAGGGGAAAGCTTCCACCGCAGGCGGGCGGAGGCAAAGCGGGGAGTGATGAGAAAACCGTCCCCCAGGCGAAGGGAGAGGTTTCCCCCGGTCAGGGTGAGACCTCCGTCCTCCCGCAGGGCGCCTATCTGGTTCACCAGCAGCCGGCGCCAGGAAAGCTCCAGCTCCTTCCAGCTACCCTCTGCCCCCTCTCCTCTCACTAGCCGCGTGCTCCCTTAAGGAGCCTTGCGACCTCCTCCTGGAGGACCTGGTCAATCTTCCTTGCCCCCTCAAAGGCAAGCTGAAAGACCTCCATCAGCTCATCCCGGCTGACCCCGCCCTGCTTCTCGGCGGTGGACTGAAACTCCACTATCTCGGTGCCATTAAAGAGGACCAGGTTGGCATCAAGTTCCGCCCGGGAGTCCTCGTAGTAGTTAAGGTCAAGCATTACCTTCCCGTCAACAATGCCGGCACTGACCGCAGAGACTCTCCCCGAAAGGGGGTAGCGGTTAAAGATGGGATAGACCTCCCGCATCAGGGCATAGAGGGCCAGGCATGCGCCGGAGATGGCGGCGGTGCGGGTGCCTCCGTCGGCCTTGAGCACATCACAGTCCACCCTGAGGGTGCGCTGGCCCAGCGCCTCAAAGTCAACCAGGGTGCGGATGGCACGGCCAATGAGCCGCTCAATCTCCTGGGTGCGGCCGGAAACCGAACCCCGCTCGCGGGAGCTGCGGGTGTCGGTGGCGCCGGGCAGGATGGCATACTCCGCCGTCGCCCAGCCTAGTCCGCTGCCATAGCGCCAGCCCGGCACCCGCTCCTCAAGGGAGGGAAAGCAGACCACCCAGGTCTCCCCATACTTCACCAATACGGTGTGGGGGCGAAGCCAGTCCACCTCAAAGGAGATGGGTCTAAGCTCGTCCAGCGCCCGACCGTCAATCCTCTCTCCCACGCTAGGGGATATTAACGCCCAGCTGGCCTACCAGCTCCACCTCAACCCTCACCCCGATCAGGCAGGCCTCGGCCAGACTGACAAAGCTATCCGAGGGGGCAGTAAGTATTGCCCTGAGCCAAGTCGGCCCGCTAGCCTGCTCAAAAGCGCCCATTTCATCTCCCAGTTCCCTAGCTAGACCGTAGGCCGGATCGTAGAGCAAAACTCCGCCCAACCCCAGCCTAGCCATCACCGCCTGAAAGGAGCGGCGGGCCAGGGGGTAGTGGGTACAGCCAAGGATAAGCGCCCTGATTCCCTCCCTGGCCAGGGGGAGGATAGCCCGCCTGATCTCCTCCTCCACCTCCTCCCCCGTTACCTGGCCCCTCTCAATT
>JALSIF010000060.1 GCA_026981635.1 bacterium
TCAGGCAGGCGATGATATTGAGCCCCGGCTCGTAGGGGAGCACAAACTCCTCCCAGTAGGGAGCCTGGTCGGGACCATCCTGGCGGCGGATCTTGAGCCTGACCTCGGTTGCGGGTGCCTTTGCCCGGGCTGCCTCCATCAGTGCTCCTCCTCCTTGGTTACCGGCTTAGCCGGACTGGCAACTTCGGCCACCTCACCCTTGCCGTCGGCCTCCGGGCCCGCCTCCACCTTGCCGTAGGTGCGTGGGCGCGGTGGAATCAGGGAGATGTCCACCTCCTGGTAGGTGATCTCGGGGCCGTCCTGGGTGTAGGTGGCGATGGTGGTCTTCAGCCAGTTCTCGTCGTCCCGCTCCGGGGTGTCCACCTTGTAGTGGGCACCGCGACTCTCCTGGCGAAGGAGAGCCCCCTTGGTAACCACCTCGGCCAGGTTGAGCATGGACTTCAAGGCGTAGGCGAAGGTGAGATACTGGTTGGAGTAGCCGGAGCGGTCAACCATGTCCAGGTTCTGCCAGCGCTCCCGCAAGGTGCGGATCTCGGCCAGCGCCTCCTCCAGCTCGGAGTTCTTGCGAATGACGCTCACGTAGCGGGTCATAAGCTCGCCCAGCTCCTGGTGGAGCTGGAAGGCGTTCTCGCTTCCCTCCCGGTGGGCAAGCTCGTTGAACTCCTCCTCGTGCTTCTTCACCTCGGCAGTAAACACCGAGGAGTAGTCCCGCTCCAGGTCGGTCCGGGAACCGGCATACTCCACCGCGGCGGGGCCGCTTACGATGCCATCAAACAGGCAGGAGAGGAGGGAGTTTGCCCCCAGGCGGTTGGCCCCGTGGTACTGGTAGTTGACCTCGCCGGCGGCAAACAGGCCGGGCAGGTTGGTCATGTCCTTGTAGTTGTCCACCCAGAGACCACCCATGGAGTAGTGGACGGCGGGGAAGACCTCCATCGGCTCCTCCCGCGGGTCCACCCCGCGGAACTTCTCATAGATCTCAAGCACGTTGGCAAGCTTCTTATCCAGCACCTCGCGGGGAAGGTGGGTCACATCCAGATAGACCTTCCACTCCCCGCGCACCCCGTAGCCGTCGCGGCAGACCATAAAGATCTCGCGGGTGGCGATGTCGCGGGGGACCAGGTTGCCGTAGGCGGGGTATTTCTCCTCCAGGAAGTACCAGCGCTCGCTCTCCGGAATGTCGTTGGGGTGGCGGGTGTCACCCTTCTTTCTGGGCACCCACACCCTGCCCCCCTCACCGCGCACACTCTCGCTGATCAGCCTCAGCTTGTCCTTGCCCGGGATGGCAGTGGGGTGGATCTGGATGAACTCGCCATTGGCGTATCTTGCACCATATTCGTAACAGCGGGCAGCGGCGGCACCGGTGTTGATGATGGAGTTGGTGGAGCGCCCGTAGAGCAGGCCGGGACCGCCGGTGGCCATCACCACCGCGGCGGCGGGGAAGGCCTCAATCTTCATGGACTTAAGGTCAATGGCAGTAATGCCGATAACCTCGCCCTTGTCGTTTAGCACTGGGTGGAGGAACTCCCAGAACTCAAACTTCTCCACCAGCCCCTCCGCTTCGTAGCGGCGCACTTGCTCGTCCAGGGCGTACATCAGCTGCTGGCCGGTGGAGGCCTGGGCGAAGGCGGTGCGGTGGTAGAGGGTGCCGCCGAAGCGGCGGAAGTCAAGGTTTCCTTCCGGGGTGCGGTTGAAGGGGACCCCCATGCGGTCAAACAGGTCAATGATCTTGGGGGCTTCATAGCACATCGCCTTGACCGGCGGCTGGTTGGCCAGGAAGTCGCCGCCGTAGATGGTGTCGTCAAAGTGGATGTCGGGATGATCCCCCTCGCCCTTGATGTTCTTGGCCGCGTTGATCCCCCCCTGGGCGCAGACCGAGTGGCTGCGCTTAACGGGGACGATGGAAAAGATCCTCACCGGCCAGCCCAGCTCCGCCACCTTAAGGGCGGTCATCAGACCGGCCAGCCCTCCGCCTACCACGATAATCGGTTGCTGCTTCATCCTTTGATCACCCTTTCATCCCGGTCTGGCCCTCGTCCCCCCGACCAAGCTGAGGAACGGGGGCCTAGACGATGCCTCCAAAGCTGAACACCCACACCGTCCAGATGCCAAGCACCGCCAGCACCAGGGTAATGAGCCAGCAGATCTGCTTGACCAGCCGCTGGCCGGGGGGGCTTACTGCCAGCCCCCAGCGGCAGAAGAACTCCCAGATCCCGTTGCCGGCGTGGAAGGCGGCGGCCATCACCAGCAGGATATAAATGATGGGGGTGGCCATCCCCCAGGAGTTGGTGTGGGGGGCCATTTGGGTAGCCACAAACTGGGCAGTAATCTCTGGAACATTGTACTTTTCTACCCCTGCCCAAAGAAGTCCTACCAGTTGGCGAGTAAAAGTGGACGTAGTGAGGAACTTGGGCCACCACATCTGGACCAGGTGGAAGCCGATGCCGAAGAGAAGAAAGATCCCGGTCAGGCGCTGGAGGGTGTACTGCCAGTTCTCCGCATAGCGGTAGCGGTAGAGGTTATAGCGCGCCTCACCGAGGATGAAGATGCCCACCAGGGCATGGAAGATGAGGGGGCCAAAGATGAGCAAAAGCTCCAGGGTGCGGATGAGGGGAAGGGGCAAGCTGTTTAGCTGGGCCACCGAGACGTCATAGCTTTCCGCCCCGGCCAAGATGGCGCTATTTTGGAAGATGTGGAAGAAGAGGAAGAAGGCGAAGAGAAGTCCTGCCAGGCTGTGGAGCTTACGGATGAGGAAGAAGTTCTGGCTGACAAACCTTGACCACCAGCCTTCCCGCGTTGCTCCCAGCGCACCTGCTTCCATGGTTAGGTTTCCCTCCTGCTAGCCAATTCTACTCCAACCCGACCCCCTGGTGGGGGATGGGCGGTCAGTACTTAATCGCCAGCCACTTGTCCAGCACCCAGCGGTAGAAGCCATACCAGGCAAGCTCGTCCAGAGCGCTTCCCCAAACCGGCCTGCCGGGCGCAACTTTGACGATGGGCATGTTTCGCTTGGTGGAGGTGTAGTGGATGATGAAGGGGGTGCCCACCAGCCTCCCCTGGTTGTCCAGCCCATGGAGGTAGTTCTCCTCCTCCAGCACCCGGTCAACGGTAGCGGCACGCTTGATGACCTCCTCGGTGCTCCTTGCCCGATCGGGGACGAACTCCTTGCTGGTGGGGTAGAACCAGACCTCCTGGCAGACCGGCGAGTAGAGCTCGGGGGTGTTTTCCACCTCGTCCTTCCAGGGGCGGTATTTGAGAATCTCTTCCGGCAGGGCCTGAAAGATGGTGGCCTGGCTCTGGGGCCAGAGCGGCGAGCGAAGGCAGAGCTGGTAGGGAAGCTTTCCCCCCTCAAGCTCCACCTCCCCCTCAAAGGTGGAAAAGTCAAAGTAGTAGACCTTCTGACCGTTGTACCAGCCCACCTTGGGACGGCGGAAGAAGGGGTCACCGGCAAGCTTTGCCCCCTCCTTCACCACCACATAGTTCACCACCAGGTTGGTCTCCTCAATGGTGTAGCCGGCGGCCCGGATCTGGGATACGCTGCGCACCTGATTCACCCGAAAGTCGTCCGGCACCAACACCTTGTAGACCCGCTTGAGATCGCTGTAGTCGTCGGAGCCCTCTTCAAGCTCGCTCACCCCCCAGGGGATGGAGCTGAAAACTGGCGGTTGATTCCCCACAAGACTTCCGCTCTGGTAGTAGAAGAGGTAGACCGGGTTGAGCTTGCCGTTCCAGGCACCGAAGTCGTAGTAGAAGACCACCTGCCCGTTCACCCAGCCCCGAAAGAGGGGGAAGACAGTCTGCTTGCGGTGCTTTACCGGCCGGTCATAGCCCGAGTTCAGGTAGTCAACGACGGCCTTCACCGAATCCAGGTTGGCTGAGGGTTCGGGGGCGGGCTTGGCCAGGGGAACGGAATAAAACA
>JALSIF010000061.1 GCA_026981635.1 bacterium
TACCAGCTCCGCACCCTGGGCCTGGGCTACGCCAACCTGGGCTCGGTGCTCATGCGCCTGGGCATCCCCTACGACAGCGAGGAGGGCAGGGCCATATGTGCCGCTCTTACCGCCATCCTCACCGGCGAGGCCTACGCCACCAGCGCCGAGCTGGCCAAGGTGCTGGGCCCCTTCCCTAGGTTTGAGGAGAACCGGGAGGAGATGCTTAGGGTGATCCGCAACCACCGCCGCGCCGCCTACAACTCGCCCCCCGAGGAGTACGAGGGGCTGACCATCACCCCGGTGAGCATCGACCCCCACCACTGCCCCGACTACCTGCTGGAGGCGGCCCGCAGGGCCTGGGACCGGGCGCTGGAGCTGGGTGAGGAGTGGGGCTACCGCAACGCCCAGGTATCGGTGCTTGCCCCAACAGGCACCATCGGCTTGCTCATGGACTGCGACACCACCGGCATTGAACCCGACTTTGCCCTGGTCAAGTTCAAGAAGCTTGCCGGCGGCGGCTACTTCAAAATCGTCAACCAGTCGGTGGCACCGGCCCTTAGGGCGCTGGGCTACGAGGAGGAGCAGATCAAGGACATCCTTGACTACATCCGTGGCCGCGGAAGCCTCAAGGGTGCCCCCTTCATCAACCACCAGACCCTGCGCGAGCGGGGTTTCGGTGAGGAGGAGCTGGAGGCCATTGAGCGCGCCCTGCCCAACGCCCTGGAGCTGCGCCACGTCTTTACCCCCTGGATCCTGGGCGAGGAGTTCCTCACTGGGAAACTCGGCTTTACCAAGGAGCAGATCTACTCGCCCGACTTTAACCTGCTAAGGGAGCTTGGCTTCAACCAGAGCCAGATTGAGGCGGCCGAGGAGTATGCCTGCGGCACCCAGACCATTGAGGGCGCACCCCACCTTCGCGAGGAGCACCTGCCGGTCTTTGACTGCGCCAACCGCTGCGGCAAGCGGGGTCGGCGCTACCTCTCTCCCATGAGCCACGTGAAGATGATGGCCGCCGCCCAGCCCTTTATCAGCGGTGCCATCTCCAAGACGGTAAACCTCCCCAAGGAGGCCACCGTAGAGGACATCAAGCACATCTACTACCAGTCCTGGAAGCTAGGGCTTAAGGCCATCGCCATCTACCGCGACGCCTCCAAGGCCAGCCAGATCCTCTACGCCGGCAAGGAGGAGCAGGAAGAGGAGGAGGAGCCCGAAGCGACCGAGGCCAGGGAGGAGAAGGAGAGGGCGGCCGCCCCGACTCCCGCCAAGGCTGAGCCTGCCCCTGCTGCGCCGCCCGCTCCCGGCCAGCAGGTCATCACCGATACCCCCGGTCGGCCCATCCGCCGCAAGCTTCCTGCCAAGCGCTTTGGCTTCACCCAGGAGGCCCGCATCGGCAATACCAAGATCTACATCCGCACCGGCCAGTACGAGGACGGCACCCTGGGGGAGATCTTCATTGACATGTTCAAGGAGGGCACCACCGTCCGCAGCCTGCTCAACTGCTTCGCGGTGGCGGTCTCCAAGGCCCTCCAGTACGGCGTGCCGCTGGAGGAGTTCGTTGACTCCTTCACCTTCACCCGCTTTGAGCCCGCCGGTATCGTCCAGGGCCACCCCTACATCAAGCGCTGCAACTCCGTGCTGGACTTCGTCTTTAGGGTGCTGGCCATTGAGTACCTGGGCCGCGATGACCTGGCCCACGTGCCCCCCGAGGACACCGACCAGCTCCAGCTAAACCTGGTCACGGTGCCCAAGAACGGGCTTAGGAACCACCAGGGCGAGAACGGAAACGGAAGCGGCGCAGAGGCCGCCGATCTTCCTCCGAGCGGGGAAAGTGTTGCCGCCGAGCCCGCCCCTGAGCCGGCTAGGGAGGGCGAGCCGGTGGCCGCCGGGCAGGCCGGCGCCGCCACCCACGAGAAGAAGGTCCCTAAAAAGCCGGTGGTTGAGGTGGGCGAGACCCCCCTGCCCAAGGCGGAGCTTGACCAGCAGCTTGCCCAGCTGATGGGCGACGCACCCCCCTGCGAGGTCTGCGGCCACCTGACGGTACGAAACGCCACCTGCTACCGCTGCCTGAATTGCGGCCACTCCATGGGCTGTAGTTAGAAAGGCTCAGGCGCTAGAATCTTTCCCCCCGCCCCAGCCCCCCGGGGCGGGGCCATTTTTTTCCCTTGCCTACCGCCAAAGGATGAGGTCCCGCCACTCCTCAAGCACCCTTGCCCCCCGCTCCCGCCAGAGCCACTCCAGGGCCGCTCTCCGGCTGGGGAAGGTGAGCTTCTCGCGCCTGCCCCACCCATCGGCAAGATAGACCATGACCCCCTCCTTCCCCTCTGCCAAAAGATAGATCAGGCCGTCCTTGAAGGCGTTTCTGAGGTCTGTCCCCCGCCGGGGAAGCTCCCTCTCCATGAGCTCCTCCACCGGCGGCTCCGCCGGTATCTCCACCACCACCGCCGCCCCCTGGGCGAGGGCAAACTCAAGGGCCTCCCCTGCCCCCTTGGCAAGCTCCTTGAGGACCTCCTCCATCCCTCCCATTCTAGGCCAGGTCCTATACTCGCCCCGTGCCCCGCTTCAAGAAGAAGACCCGCTATGGCCCCGACGACATCGCCTACGGGATAAACCCGGTCACGGTCGCCCTGGAGCGCGGCCTGGCCAGGCGCCTCATCGTGGTCCCCCGGGTCGACGGGAGCTACTCGGAGCGGGTAAGGCGACTAATTGACTGGGCGGTGGAGCTGGGCCTTCCGGTGGAGGTGACCGACGAGGCGCGCATGGCCCAGCTTACTCGCGACGGGGTCCACCAGGGGGTGGCCTGCCGCATCCGCCTGCCCGAGCCCCTCGCCCTGGAGGAGGTGGCCGCCCGCCTTAGGGAGCTAAAGAGCGGCCTGGTCCTGCTGGTGGATCAGGTTACCGACCCCCACAACCTGGGAGCCATCATCCGCACCGCCTGTGCGGTGGGGACGGCGGCGGTGGTGCTGCCCGGCCGCCGCACCGCCACCCTCACCCCCTCGGTCCACAAGGCCAGCGCCGGCATGAGCCTGATCGCCCCTCTGGTGGTGGGTAGAAATCTGGCCCAGGCGGCAGGTGCCCTCAAGGAGGCCGGCTGCTGGGTGGTGGCCGCCCAGCCGGGGGAGGGGAGCGAGAACGCCCTGACCTTTGACTGGCCGGAGAAGACCGCCCTCATCGTGGGAAGCGAGGGGGCGGGCATCTCGGAGCTAATGCTGAAACTATCCGACTTTCGGGTCCACCTACCCATGGAGCCAGGTGTAGAGAGCCTAAACGTCAACGCCGCCACCGCCGCCCTCTGCTACCTGTGGAAGCGCTCCCATGAGACGGGTTCATTGTGATCTGGGTAGGAAGAGGGAGGGGCGGCCACTGGAGTTCCCAAAGCAGCCGCCCCTCCGGCTTAGGCCTTAAATATGGGTGCTAGATGGGTTACTTCATCCTAGCCTTGACTTCGGCCATGAGGTTAAGGGGCTGGTGGGGAGTGCGGTTTGCCAGAGAAGAGCTCAGATTTTTGCCCCCGAAGAGCGGAGCGAGACGAGGGAGAACCTCTGGGCCGATTTCTTTGAAAGTGCGGTATTTGCCATCTTGGGTAAGTTCTGAACTGCTTCGTGGGGGAATGTTTATGAGGGGGAAAAGAAGGTCAGAGAAGTCTGCCCCATCGTCAATTTGAGCGATTAGCCAGAGCCTCTCATCGGCTGGCGGGTGGGTCCTGAGGAAGGAGGGGATTTCAGAAGCTCCTGATCCCACTTCAACCATGAACATGACCAGGTAGTTGATGATGGCTCCGTCAAGATGCCCGTAGAGGTCTTTTACTGCATGGGCTGCGAAGATGTCCGACTGAAACTCAAAGGGCTGGTTTAGGGAGGGGATAAGGTCCATGAGGAAGTTCAAAATGAACTCATCCAGTGTCTCCGGGTGATCAAGTCTCATCTGCTGCAGGATGTGGCCCAGATTCACATGTCCCGCTTCGTGCCAATAGACCATGGCTGCTCCGGAAAGGAAGATATCCGTGTAGATCGGCTCAAATTCGGGATTGGACACCAGTTCATCCCTAAGCTCAGCCGGAACCACCACAAAGTGAAGTCCCACCGACCCCAAATTGGCCACCCAATAGAGGTAGTCAAGGTACTCCTCCACACTGTCGGTAAAGAACAGCAGTGCAACCGCCTCATCCAGGGTGAGAAGGAGTGTGTCGTACATCCAGTTAGCCCGGAAGCCAGCAAAGGCATTGAATTCAACCGTCTCTAGGTCATAGGCATAGACGTCAATTTGGCCCGGGTCTGGTTCTGCCGCCGTGTTTCTGAACACCGCCGGAAGCATGTTTACCTTGCTGGAGAGTCTGGGGTTGTTGAGTACTCCAAGGTTATAGAGGTCCGTGATGGCTTGGAGGGCCAAGTCGTAGATCTCGGTGCCAGTCGGAGGAGTGCAGAGAGCATTGGGATCATCTACCGCACAAACCGCCATACCACGATCAAACTCATTAAGCATGGCCATCTCTTCAGGTGTGGGGGGAGGAAGAGTTTCCGCCTCAAGGTTCTCTGGCTCCCTTGGCGTGAGCAGATCAACTCCCCCTTGACCCCCTTGGGAGGGCTGTTCTCCCATGGGCGGAGGGTCTTCAAGGTTGAAGTTCATTGAAACTTGGCCGTTGGGGCTTAGGTTGATTTGCCTTTTCTCTGGGATTGCCTTCCCCTCCTTTACCACCCATACCTCATAGTTGCCCGGGGGCAGGTCTCTGAAAGTGTGGGGAGTAGTGACTCCAGTGCCGATCTGCTCTATCACCACCGCCGCACCACTGGGGTCGGAGTTAACTGCCAGGTCAGCCCCATCACTTCTTCCCAGGTAACCGCTGGGGCTGTCTTGGGGAA
>JALSIF010000062.1 GCA_026981635.1 bacterium
CTTTCGGTTGATCGGGTGGCGGGACCTCGCCACACCACGGTGACCCTTTCCGTCTCCGCTCCGGCGGGCTATCTGGTGGACTGGGACACCGATGGCGACGGGGTCTATGAGAACCTTGCCTCCCCCCTGCACATCAAACAGGTCACCTATGACAACACCGGCCTGTGGCGGCCGGCGGTGCGGGTTAGGGATGAGAGTGGTGCGGTGAGGTTTGCCAGTGCGGTGAGCGTGATGATCACCTCCAACCAGCGTCCCCTGGTGATAGTCACCGCTTCGCCCTCCACCGGAGATGCCCCCCTGGAGGTGACCCTAACTGCTGAGGCCAGCGACGAGGATGGGACGGTGGTGGAGCTTCGCTGGGACTATGAGGCCGATGGGGTGGTGGGCGAGACCACCCCTGCCCCCGGCCCCAGCGAGAGCCGGACCCACACCTACCAGCAGGGGCTGTGGAATGTGCGGGTGCTGGCGGAGGACGATGAGGGAGCGCTGGGAGTAGGAACGGCGGCAGTTCTTGCCCTGGGACCCGATGTGGGGGGAGTGAATCAGCCGCCCCATGCCATCCCTACCACCTGGCCCGTTTCCGGGATCTACTACGCCGGTGATACGGGTACGCCTCCCCTTACCCTGTCGGCCGAGGACAGCTTTGATCCGGAGGGGGGAGCGTTGGAGTTTGCCTGGGACCCGGAAGGGGACGGTACCTACACCACCTTTTCCAACTCCCCCACCCTGGATGCGGTCTATCAGTCGCCGGGGGTCTTTGTTCCCCGGGTGAGGGTGCGCGATCCGCTCAACCTCATTGACCAGGCAAGCTTCCCCACCACTCTGACGGTGGAGGTCTTCTACACCCACACCGCAGCCGGTGGGGGGGGATCGTCGGCAGGGCTCTATACCTCACTGGTGGAGCTGGATGGAAAGCCCGCCCTCACCTACTACGATGAGACCGACCAGGCGCTCAAGTTTGCCCGCGCCATCGTGGCCGATCCGCTCAGTCAGGCCGACTGGCGCATCCACACGGTGGACAAGGGAACCAACCTTGACCTGGGGGAGTTTAGCTCCCTGATTCTCTACGGCGGGAGGCCGGCGGTTTGCTGCATGGAGGACAACAACGGGGATGTGCGCTTTGCCCGCGCCCAGGTGGCGGTGCCCGAGCAGGCGTCGGACTGGCAGATCCACACCGTGGAGGCGACGGGTGATGTGGGCTGGTACTGCTCCCTGGGGGTATCCCAGGGGAAGCCGGTGATGGCCTACCAGGATGCCACCGAGCCGGTGCTGCGCTTTGCTCGCGCCTAGGTGGAGGAGCCCACCTCCGCCGGAGACTGGCAGATCCATACGGTGGACACCGATGGTGAGGTGGGCTACTACGCCTCCTTGGTGGTGGTGGACGGCTATCCGATGATCGCCTACTACGACCAGGCAGGGGGGAGGCTGAAGTTTGCCCTGGCCAACACCCGCACCCCCACCTCGGCAGCCGACTGGACCATCTACACCATTGACGGGCAGGGCGCCCAGGATGCGGGACGCTTTGCCGCCATGGCTCTGGTGGGGGGGCGTCCCTTTATCGTCTACCGGAATCTGACCAGCAACAGTCTGCGCTTTGCCCGTGCCCTCACTCCACTTCCCAGTGCACCTGATCAGTGGGTGCTGGGGGCGGTGGACAACGAGAGCTTTGCCGGTGACTTCGGCTCGGTGGGAGAGTTGAACGGGAGGCCCATGGTGGCCTACTACAACTCGTCCGACCAGTCCCTCCACTTCGCCTGGGCCAAGACCGCCCTGCCCCAGCTGTTGAGTGACTGGTATCGCATCAGGGTGGTGGGGACCGGAATGGGGCAGTACACCAGCTTGGCGCTGATTGGAGGGCGGCCCTCCATCAGCCACTTCGCCGCCACCAACTTCAGCCTGCGGTTCAGCCAGGCCCTGCCCTACACCCCTTCACCCTAGGCTTGGTTCAGGGACCGGCAAAGAGCTCGTCAACTCTGCCGTAGCGGCGCTCTTCCACCGGGGTCTCCAGGTAGAAGAACCAGTTTCCGTCGTCATAGACCAGGTAGAACTGGAAGGCGTTGCCCATGTCGTCAACGAAGTAGACCCGGGCAAGCTTGCCTTTCACGTTGACCTCAACCCGCTCCGGGTCGGGGGCGGCGGCCACCTCAATGAGGTCCAGGGGGAAGGCGGTGCGGGCCAGCACCTCGTCAAGCTTTAGCCCCAGGTCCTGGGTGGCCACCTCAAGGGCGCTGCGCACGGCGGGGCTGACCAGACTCAACCACTCCTCGTGGTCGGTCTGGCCCTGCTTGAAGAGGGTGACCAGCTCGCTGGCGCGGCTCTTTACCCGGCTGGGGCTGGTGGAGCGGGAAATGAGCCAGATGACCAGCAGGGCACCGACGATAACCGCCGCTCCCACCAGGAGGTATAGTCTGAGCTGGCGTTGGGCCCGTTCCCAGCGCTCTAGGCTAGCTCCCTCCCCGGCTGTTTTCCCCGGCTGGTCCAACTTCAATCTCTTCCCCCGGCGATTTCCCCAGACTAAATCTACCGTATTTTTCAACCTCGGCGGGGAAGCCCTGGTAGATCTTCCAGCCGATCCCCACCCTCACCAGCCGGAGCCCTATGCGCTGGTGGGGTTCTTCAGGGTGGCGGGGTGGGATGACCACCTCGGCGTAGGCAAACCTTCCCCGCCATACTACCCGCTTCACGTCCCGGGAGCTCACCCGGGGGAGGGAGAAGTTGGTGGGCTTCATGCCGGTCATCCGCTCAAGGAGATCGGCGCTGCTTACCTCCCCCTCCTCCCTGGTCTTGAACTTCTGCTGCATTACGGGAGTGAGGTAGCTCACCACGCTCCCCTGGCGGTGGCCGCTTAGGGTATTCAGGTAGCCGGCGGCAGTGCGGCGGATGGCCTGGGTGGGGCTCAGGTACCAGGCCAGCCAGGCCACCACAAGGACGGCAAGCAGGTACCAGAGCCAGGTGGGGAAGGGCCTGCGCTCCGCCCGACCGGCCTCGCCCGCTCTCCCCTCTCTTTCGTCTGCTGGCCTTGGGCTAGCCTCCATGGTCAAGCCTTTGGACGCTCGGGGCGTAGTTGAGTTCGCTCATCAGCTTCCGGTAGAAGGCAAGGTCGCCAGCCTTCTCGGGGCCGCCGATGGCCACGAAGGCCGCCTCCAGCAGGTTGGTGCCGAAGCTTCGCCCATCAATGACGGGGGTGGTGGTGACCAGGGTGGAGACCCCTCGCTCAGCCAGGAGCCGGCGATCCCCCTCGGTGGTGGTGTTGGTGAGGATCACCTTGCCGGGCAGTCGGTCGGGGAGGTATTTGCGGATGTAGTGGAAGTCGCCGGCGATGAGGTCGGCGGCCATGAAGTGGGAGGTGTACTTGGGGGTGATCTCCTGCTGCTTCTTGCCGGTGGGATAGAGCATGGAGAAGGGCAGGCGCACCACGATGGGGGCGAGCACCCGCCCCACCCGGTAGAGGGCAGTGAGGGAGCGGAGGGGGATGGGGATGCCTAGGGTAAACATAAGGTCGCCGAAGGTGACCGCGCGGCAGTGTTGGCTCAGGGCCTCGGCCATCCCCCAGCGGTCGGCCCCACTCACCAGCAGGGCGCTCATCTCCCCCAGGGGCTTGGGCAGGGCCTCGGGGTGAGCTGCCAGCCACCCTACCGCCTCCCGCTCCAGGGTGTGCTTGAGGCCGCTTCCATCCACCACCGGGGTCCTTTGGGCTGCCCGGGCCAGCTTGAGGGCGTCGCGGATGGTGTAGCGGTGGCGGCCAATCCAGATATAGAGGTCGATCCCGCCCAGGCCGATGGCGTCAACCTGGCCGTCAAGCTGGCTGATTAGCTCCGCCGCCCGCTTCATGTCTCCGTCGGTTCCCCGCCTCTCCAGGGTTATCTCGTAGCCCAAAAGTTCAGCGGTGGCCAGCTTGTCGCGCCTGCATGAGCCGAGGGAAACTGATACGACCCTCCTCTTCTCCACGGGCGAATTCTAGACCGGCAAAGGGTTAGCCAGTGGGTGGATGTTTTCTGGAGAAGGGGCAAAGGGGGAGGCTCCCAGGGGGGAGTAAAATCGCCCCGTGAAGATAACCATCCGGCAGATGCGCCTCAGCGACCTGGACGAGGTGCTGGCCATTGAGAGCTACTCCTTTCCCACCCCCTGGAAGCGCTCCATGTATGAGCACGATCTCTTGCGCAATCCCTATGCCCGCTTCTTCGTGGCATTAAACGAGCAGGATGAGGTGGTGGGTTACATCGGCGGATGGTTCGTCTATGAGGAGTGCCACATCGGCACCATCGCCGTAAGGAGGGACCTCAGGGGGAGAGGGATCGCCAAGCTGCTGCTTCGCCACGTGGCACGGCAGGCCCTGCGGGAGGGGCTGGACTACATTATCCTTGAGGTCAGAGTCTCCAACCAGCCGGCCATCAACCTCTACCGGAAGTTGGGCTTCAGGCAGGTGGGGCTTAGAAAGGGCTACTACACCGACACCGGCGAAGATGCCTACCTGATGATGAACGACAACCTGGAGGAACTCGCCGCGATGGAGTTTGAGGGGGTGAGCACCTCTGGCGATGGGGAGGAGGAGGGGAACAATCAGAGGTCGGGCGGTCAGCCGGCTTCCGGCTAGCCCAGCCGGATCTCCAGCGTCTCCCCCTGCAGGGCAACCTCCACCTGGGGACAGAGCCCCCGCATGGCCTCGGCAGCCAGCTCGGGGTGGTTGTTGGTCTCCGAGAGGTGGGCCAGTACCAGCCTTTCTGGGCGGTACATCAGGCCCTGGACCAGCTCCCGGGCCTGGTGGTTGGAGAGGTGCCCCTCCCGGCTGGCGATGCGCTTCTTGAGGAACCAGGGGTAGGGGCCGGAGCGCAGC
>JALSIF010000063.1 GCA_026981635.1 bacterium
CACCAGCTCCTCCGGAGAGAGCCTGAGGGTGCCGAGGGCTTCGCCGGCAAGGCTTCTTACCTCAATCCCTTGGGTGAGCCTCTGGCGGTAGTCCGGGTTTCTCACCACAAACCGGATGGGCGGGCGGTCCTCCCTGGAAAGCCTTAGATTGGCCACCAAGAGGGAGCCCACCGCACCCCCGCCCACGATCCAGATGGGCTTCATTCCTTCTCCTCCCTGGCCACCTGCTCCTCGGCAAAGAAGCGCCTTACCTTCTCCACCACCTCATCCAGCCGGCCCAATACCGGCCTAACCGGCAGACTTCTCAGGAAGTATTGACCATAGCTTTTCTCCACCATCCGGCTGTCCAGCACCACGCATACCCCCCGGTCGGTCTCGCTTCTAATTAGGCGCCCAAAGCCCTGCACGAAGCGGAGCACCGCCTGGGGAAGGCTCAGTCGCATAAAGTCACTCTCCCCCTGCTCCCGGATGATACGGCGAAGCTGGCGGTAGCGGGGGCTGTCAAAGGGGAGGAAGGGGAGCTTGGTGATGATCACCTGCCTGAGGGACTCGCCCGGCACATCCACCCCCTCCCAGAAGGAGGCCAGGCCCAAAAGGAGCGCCCGCGAGTGGGAGCGGAAGCGCTCCAGCATCTGGTGGCGCTCGCCATCCTCCCCCTGACAGAGGACCAGAAGTTCCTCTCCCAGCCTGCGCCTGATCCACCGAGAGCAGGCCAAAAGGTCCCTGCGGTTGGCAAACAGGGCCATGGTGCCTCCCCCCGCCGCCAGGGCAAGCTCGGCCACCGCCCGGGCAAGGGCCTGCTGGTATTCCTCCCGATCCTTCCCTCCCAGGGCGAATCCCGCCAGGTCCCTGACCACCAGGAGCATCGCCTGGCGCTCATAGTCGTAGGGGCTGGGAAATCTTCTGGTGATCAGGCGCTCCTCCTCCCCTTCCAGGCCCAGGGAGCCGATCAGATAGTCAAAGCTTCCCGAGACGGAGAGGGTGGCGCTGGTAAGGACCAGGGAGCGCTTGCGGCGGGCAAGCTCGGCGAAGGTCTGGCTGGCGGAGAGGGGTAGGGTCCTCAGGGTCCAGGGGTTTCGCTGGCTGCTGTGGAGGGCAAAGCTTCGCACAAAGATCACGTCTTCGTATAGCTCATTCTCACCGAGGCGGGAAATGAGCTCCCTGAGGCTGTCCCAAATACCGAGAAGCTCCCTTACCCGAAGCTGGAAATCCTGGTCAGAGAGGTAGAGGGGCGACTCCTCGTCCAGGGCACTCCTAAGCACCCCGGAAACTCTCTCCCCCAACCTGGCGAGCCTCTCTCCCAGCCGGTTAATAAGGGGGAGCAGCTCCTTAGCTCTGGTGGCATGGAAGGCTTCGGAATCTGGCCGGCTGGAGTCCCCTCTCTCCTCCCGCTCCTCCAGGTCCACTTCATACTCCAACGCCTCCCCCGTCTCCTCGTCGGCAAGCAGGTGCTCTCGGCTCCACTCATCAAGTTCCTCCCGGGCCTCGTTCACCCCGCCGATAAGTTCCGCCAGCTCTGCCATGAGTTCTTCCGCCTCCCGGGCATGGGGATGGGAGGAGCTAAAGCGGGTATGGAAAGCTGGCTCCTTAAAGATCTCCTCTGCCCGGCGGCAGAAATCTGCCACCGCTGCTGAGCTGAGCTCCCTGAGCTCCCGCGAGATGATCACCTCCTCCAGCTGGTGGGCCTCGTCAAAGATGATGTGCGCGGAGCGGTCAATTACCGTGTCTCGCTCCTCCTCGTCGTCGGCCCGAAAGAGGCTGAAGAAGAGGGCGTGGTTGGTGATAACCAGGTGGGAGTTCCGACAGCGTTCCCGCTTGCGGTAGTAGAAGCAGGAGCCCTTCAGGGGACAGCGTTCGGTAAGGCAGGTGGAAAGCTTGGCACTGAAGTAGTTTTTAAGCGAGCTGACCAGCTCGGGGCCAAGTCCGGCTGTGTAGTCAAGCCGGGCAAAGTCTCCCTCATCGGTGAGGGTAAGCCAGAAGACCAGGTAGATGAGCCAGTGGCCTACCCGCTGGGCGAGGTAGGGAAACTCCCGCTCGGAGACCCGGTGGCGGGAAAGGAGGTCGCGCACCATCTGCTGAAAGCTTCCCTCCTCCATCAGGCGCCGCAGGCGCAGGTTGCAGAAGTAGTGCTCGCGGCCCTTAAACAGCTCCACCCTGAAATCAACCCCCTCCCCTAGGCAGCAGCGGAGACGGGGTATCTCCTTTCCCATCAGCTGCTCCTGGAGGTTGAGGGTGTGGCAGCTTATGACGATGGGGGCATAGCCCCGAAGGGCGTTGATGGCCGAGGGGAGCAGGTAGCCCAGGCTCTTGCCGGTGCCGGTGCCCGCTTCAAGCAGGGCGATCAAGCCCTCCCGCTGAGCCTGGTCCACCAGCTTGGCATACTCCTCCTGGAAGTCGCGATAGGTAAACTCCCGCCCCCAGGTGCGGCGCATCTCCTGCTCGGCTCGAAAGATGGCCTCCAGCTGACCATCACCCCTCACTCCCTCCTGGGGCTCGGGTTTTGACCAGCGGGGTGCAAGCCCGGTGTGTCGCTCCGGATCCCATTCTCCTCCCCCGGCCAACTCACCGCTTTGGGTGGCCATCTCAACTGCCCGATCAAGCGCCCCAGCGTTGGTGAGCCTCAGCTGTTCAGCGATGGCAACCACCATCAGTCGCACCGGTAGCTCAACCCGGGCCATCACTTCGGCCCATCCTTCTGCCGGATCTGCCCCCTCAGGGAAGCCACCCAGGCCAAGCCTCTCCCGCACCGCCCTGAGCAGGTCCAAAGCCTCCCTCTCCAGCGTACTGCTCACCCCAGCCATCAGCCAGCCTCAACTCCTACCTAGCTTAGTGCAAAAATCCCCCCCATCCTTCAGCTCAACCGCCGGCGGCTCTCAATGTAGCGGTTGACGATCAGCTCGTGGGCCATCTCGGGGTGGGCATCCACGATGGCAACCCCCAGGTGGGAGAGGCGCTGCTGGGTCTGGTAGCGGGCCATCTCCCACTCGCCCACCACCGCCCGGCGAAAGCTCTCCCCTACCTGACCCACCGCCGGCCTAGCGAAGGCTCCCAGGGCGGCCGGGTCATAGAGGGTAAGCAGGATCACCTGGTGGCGCCGGCGGAGAGTGGAGAGCGCCCTTACCAGTCGCTCGGAGCTAAGCGAGTCGGTAAGTTCGCTCATCACCACCACGATCCCCTGGTGATGGAAGTGTCTGGCGATGAAGCGTACCATCGCCAGGTAGTCGGTCTCCTCCGCCTGGGGAAAGACATCCGCCAGGCTGGCCACCAGTTCACCCAGGTTGGTCCAGCGCTTTTCCGGCGGCACATAGCTCACCAGCTGGCCGGCATAGACCATAAGGCCGGTGCGGTCCCCCTCCATGGAGGCGGTGACCAGAAGCTGGATGGCCGAGCGAAGAAAATGGTCCAGACGGGTTCTGCCCATGATGGGGGTGGCGCTCATCCGCCCCGCATCCACCACCACCAGCAGGGCCTGCTCCCGCTCCTTCTGGGTCTCCACCACGATGGGCTTGTAGTGCTTGGCCACCGCCCGCCAGCTCACCCGCCGGATGTCGTCACCGGGGACAAACTCCCTTAGGTGATGAAACTCCCCTCCCTCCCCGGCCTGCTTGATCAGGCGGTAGCCCAGCCGCTCCAGCCGCTTGCGGGTGGTGGCCAGGCGAAGGTTTTTTAGGGGCGAAAAGTCGGGCATCACAGCAAGCTCCCTGCCCGTGGAAAGCCCCAGCTGGATAAGGCAGAGACCCAGGCGGGAGGAAATTCTCACCCTCACTGTCGGTTCGGGCAGTCTCCCCCTCCCCGCCACCCGGATGGTTCGCTCAAGCACCACATGGTCATCCCGGCTCACAAAGCTCTGCCGGGATGGGTGAGCCTCCACCCCGGCAGGCTGATCTTGGCTCGCCTCACCCACAACCTGATTGGGGAGTCCTAACCACACTAGGTAGAGCCGATAGTGATAGGTGACATCGCGGCTGATGGTCTCTGGCAGGTCGGTCTCTGCCCTGATCCTCAGACGACCAAAACTGGTCCACCAATCCACCACCACCGCTCCCATAAGCAGGAGAAACCACAGGGAGGCCAGGCCATAGCCGGGCAGCCCCAGATATTCCAGCGGAATTGCCGCCACCCCAAAAAGGGCCAGGAAGCCCAGGCGGGGGGTGGGGATAAGAAGCCTTGCCATTAGCGGGGAACTTCCACCGAGCGCACCGCCTCAGTGAGGAGTTGGTCCGGGGTGGCCCCCTCCACCTCCGCCTCGGGGGTGAGCATGATGCGGTGGCGCATGACCGGGAGGGCCAGCTCCGCCACCAGATCAGGGGTCACATAGTCCATTCCCCGAATGGCCGCCAGGGCGCGGGAGGCCTTAAACAGATGAACCGAAGCCCGGGGGCTTGCCCCTACCTCCACCCCAGGTTGCGCACGGGTGGCGACGCTCAGTTCTGCCATGTAGCGCAGCACCTCCGGCTGCACCTTGACCTGGGCGATCTCTTCCCGGACTCTGGCAAGCTCGCCATCCCCAGCCACCTGTTCAAGCCCCACCCGATCAAGTTCGGAAGCATCAAACCCCTGCTGATAGCGGGAGAGGATCTCCACCTCCTCATCCAGGGAGGGATAGCCGATGTTTATCTTCATCATGAAGCGGTCAAGCTGGGCCTCAGGCAGGGGGAAGGTCCCTTCCAGCTCCAGCGGGTTCTGGGTGGCAAAGACGGTAAAGTCGGCCGACAGAGGGTGGGTTTCACCGTCAATGGTCACCTGACGCTCCTCCATCACCTCAAGCAGGGCAGACTGGGTCTTGGGCGGG
>JALSIF010000064.1 GCA_026981635.1 bacterium
CTTGGGACTTACGAAGGCTCCCACCTCAATGTGGCCAAGGCCCGCCTGGGCGAGCCGGGCCACCAGCTCGGCCCTCACCTGGGGAGAAACCCGCTTGGACTCGTTTTGCAGGCCGTCCCGCGGCCCTACCTCCCAGATGGTTATCTTTGTGGTCTCAACCATAAGGCTCCTACTCTTCATTGAGAGGGGTGATCTCGGCCAAAAGGTCTCCCAGCTCCACCGAGATACCCTCCTCTGCCACTAGTTCGGTCACCACTCCCCGAAGGGGGGAGGTTATCTGGTGCTCCATCTTCATCGCCTCAAGCACCATAAGCACCTCGCCCCGCTCCACCTCGTCTCCCACCCTGACCCGAAGCTCCAGTACCTTGCCCGGCATAGGCGCCTCCACCCTGCCGTGGGCATCCTCCCGTGCCTCCTCGGGTTCCACCCTGCCCTCCTCACCGAAGGGCTCCAACCTCAGGACAAGGTCAAAGTCAGGCGTCCAGACTAGCCAGCGGTCGCCCTGGCGGACCAGGGTGATGGGCAGTTGGCGGCCACCTGCCAGGCGAACCAGAAAGCTTCCCTGCTCGAGGCTAAGAAGCTCTTCCACCAAAACTTCATCCCCATCAGGCAGGTGGACCTGCCAGCCGCCGCCGGTGCGGGCCGCCACCTCAACCTCCACCGTCCGAGCGGGCTTTTCCAGCCTGATCCTCAGCCTCGCCATCCCCTAAGCTCCCTCCAGGGATCAGCGATAGTGGCCCTCTCAGGCATCATCTCCCCCTTTGGTATGGCCGGCTCTTCTTCCTCCAGGCTACTGTTAATGGCAGCAGCAAGTATGGCCAACATCTCTGGCGGGACATCCTGCTCTGCCGCCCGCTCCCTCAGCTTGTGGCGCTCTATGAAGTCAACCGAGAGATGGCCGGCAACAAAGTCAGGATGGGCAAGAAGATCAATCAGGAAGCTCCGGTTGGTGGTCACCCCCAGCACCACCGTCTCCCGCAGGGCCTGGCGCAGGGCGGCGATGGTCGACGGGCGGTCCTCACCGTGGGCGATTAGTTTGGCGATGAGGGGGTCGTAGAGGGGGGAGATCTGGCTCCCCTCCTCCACCCCGGTGTCAATGCGCACCTGGGGGTGGTGGGGGAAGCGGCAGGCGGAGAGTTTTCCCGGGGAAGGCAGAAAGCCGCTGGCCGGGTCCTCCGCATAGAGGCGGGCCTCAATGGCGTGTCCCCGCGGTTGCCACGGGGGAAGGCTAAGCTTCTCGCCCCGGGCCACCCTGATCTGAAGCTCCACCAGGTCAAGGCCGCTTACCAACTCGGTTACCGGGTGCTCCACCTGCAGACGGGCGTTTATCTCCAGGAAGTAGAACTCATCCTCCTGGGGGCTGTAGAGAAACTCTACCGTCCCCGCGTTGGTGTAGCCGATGGCCCGCATGCCGGAAAGAGCGTAGGTAAAAAGCTTCTCCCGCATGAAGTGGGTAAGCAGGGGAGAGGGGGACTCCTCAACGATCTTCTGGTGGCGCCGCTGGATGGAGCACTCCCGCTCCCCGAGGACGAAGAGGTTGCCGTGCTCGTCGGCCACCACCTGCACCTCAATGTGGCGCGGCGAGGTGATCAGCTTCTCTAGGTAGATGCGGGGATCGCCGAAGGCGTTTTCCGCCTCGCGGCGGGCACCGGCCAGGGCCTCGGGAAGCTCCTCCTCCGAGTAGACCGCCCGCATCCCCTTCCCTCCCCCGCCGGCCACTGCCTTGATGAGCACCGGAAAGCCAAGCTCCGAAGCCCGCTCACAGATCTCCTGCTCGCTCTCCCCCTCGGCGGGGTGGAAGCCGGGAATCACCGGCACCCCGGCCTGACGCATGGCCCGCCTGGACTCAGTTTTGCTTCCCGAGAGACGCAGGGCCTCGGGGTTAGGTCCGATGAAGGTGAGACCGGCCTCCCTCACCGCTTGGGCGAAGGTGGGGTTTTCGCTGAGGAAGCCGTAGCCGGGGTGTACGGCGTCGCAGGCGCTCTCCCTGGCTAGCTCCACCAGCCGCTCAATGTTTAGGTAGGTGGAGGAGAGGTCGCCCGCTCCCAGCCTGACCACCCGGTCGGCTGCCCGGGCTGCCGGTGAGGTGAGGTCGTCGTCGCTTGCTGCAATCACCGCCTCAAGGCCAAGGCGCCTCAGGGTTCTAATGATGCGCAGGGCGATCTCGCCCCGGTTGGCGATGAGCACCCGCTTCACGCTGCACTACCTCCCACCCTGGTCAAGGCTACTTGGACTTTCCCTTGGGCCTCAGCTCTTCGGGAAGCTCCTTTACCCACTCGGGCTCCCGCTTCTCCAGGAAGGCCCTCAGTCCCTCCTGTCCCTGCTGGGAGACCCGAAGCTCGGCAATCTTTCCCACCGTGTAGCGGAGCACCTGCTCTCCCCCCATCAGCCAGGCGGAGCGGACCAGCTCCTTGGTGTGGGCGATGGCGTTGGGGGAGGAGGTGAGCAGTTCCTGGGCCAGGCGGTTTACCTCCAGGTCCATATCCTCAATGGTGTCAGCCAGGATGTGGACCAGGCCGATGTATTGGGCCTCGTAGGCGTCAAACAGCTCTCCGGTGAGGAAGAAGCGGCGGGCGTGGGAAAAGCCGATCTTTCTTAGTACGTAGGGGCTGATTACCGCCGGGGCGATGCCCAGCTTTACCTCGGTAAAGCCGAACTTGGCCCGGGTAAGGGCTACCGCCACATCGCACACCGCCACCAGCCCGCACCCGCCCCCGATGGCGTGTCCGTTTACCCGGCAGATGAAGGGCTTGCGGTTCTTCCAGATCATGTCCAGCATGCGGGCCAGCCGCTCCGAGTCGCGCACGTTCTCCTCCCAGGAGTAGTCCACCACCGAGCGCATCCAGTTGATGTCGGCTCCGGCCGAGAAGACCTTGCCGTCACCTCCCGAGAGGATCACCACCCTGCACTGGTCGTCCCGGTCACAGAGCCAGGCGGCGTGATGGAGCTCCTCAATCATCCGGTCGTCAAAGGCATTTCTCACCTCAGGGCGGTTTAGGGTGATGCGGGTGATGGTTCCAGGCTGGTAGATGATCCGGGTGAACTCTTCCATGGCTGCCTCCTTTGTCACCGTATGGGGAATATGGGTTTCACCTCACATGCGAAAGACCCCGCTCTGCCAGGGTGGGATTTTCACCTGGCAGGCGATGGCCAGCGACAGGGCCAGCACCTCCCGGGTGCGGGCCGGATCAATAATGCCGTCGGCCCAAAGACGAGCGGCCGCATAAAAGGCGCTTCCCTCGTGCTCGTAGCGGGCCACCGTCTCCTCCCACAGCCGCTTCAGCGCCTCCTCGTCCACCGGCTCGCCGCGGCGCTTCCACTGGTCCCGCTTGATGGTGGTAAGCACCCCGGCCGCCTGCTCTCCCCCCATCACGCTGATCTTGGCCCCCGGCCACATCCACAGGAACCTGGGCTGGTAGGCCCGCCCGCACATGCCGTAGTTGCCCGCCCCGAAGCTTCCCCCGATGATCACGGTGATCTTGGGTACGTTGGCGGTGGCTACCGCGTGGACCATCTTGGCCCCGTCCTTGGCGATCCCCTTGTGCTCGTACTCCTTGCCCACCATAAATCCGGTGATGTTTTGCAGGAAGACCAGGGGGATGCCCCGCTGGCAGCAGAGCTCAATGAAGTGGGTCCCCTTGAGGGCAGACTCGGAGAAGAGGATGCCGTTGTTGGCCAGTATCCCCACCAGCACCCCCCAAATGCGGGCAAAGCAGCAGACCAGGGTCTGGCCGTAGTCAGGCTTGAACTCCTGGAGGCGGCTGCCGTCCACAATGCGGGCGATCACCTCGCGGGCGTCGTAGGGCTTTCGCGGGTCGGGGGGCGCGATCCCGTAGATCTCCTCCGGGTCGTAGTGGGGCTCCTCCGGCTCCGCCACATCCACCTGCCAAGACTTGCGCACCGCCAGGGTGGAGACGATGCGGCGGGTGATCTCCAGTGCCTCGGGGTCGTTTTTGGCAAAGTAGTCAGCCACCCCGGAGATGCGGGTGTGGACCTTGGCCCCACCCAGCTCATCGGCGCTCACCTCCTCGCCGGTGGCCGCCTTCACCAGGGGGGGGCCGCCGAGGAAGATGGTGCCGTACTTGTCCACAATCACCGCCTCGTCGCTCATGGCTGGCACGTATGCCCCCCCGGCGGTGCAGCTTCCCATCACCACGGCAATCTGGGGGATGCCGGCGGCGCTCATCACCGCCTGGTTGTAGAAGATGCGCCCAAAGTGGTCCCGGTCGGGGAAGACCTCATCCTGCATGGGAAGGTAGGCGCCGCCGCTGTCCACCAGGTAGATGCAGGGCAGGCGGTTCTCCAGGGCAATCTCCTGGGCCCTGAGGTGCTTTTTTACGGTGAGGGGAAAGTAGGTGCCCCCTTTGACGGTGGCGTCGTTGGCCACGATCATGCACTCCACCCCGCTCACCCGGCCGATGCCGCAGACGATGCCGGCGGCGGGAACCTCCTCCGGGTAGACCTCATGGGCGCAAAGCTTGCCGATCTCCAGCCAGGGGCTGTCCTGGTCCAAAAGGAGGCGGATCCGCTCGCGGACAAAGAGTTTTCCCTGCTCCCGCTGGCGCTCGTGGTACTTGGGCTCCCCTCCCTGCTCAACCTTCTCCTCTAGACTGCGCCACTTCTCAATCAGGGCCAGGTTGGCGGCCCGGTTCTCCCGAAACTGCTCGCTTTGGGGGTCAACCTTGGAAGGGAACCGCTTCACGGCAGCAATTCTAGCCCCACCGGCCTCATCCGGCCTTGGCCGGCGAAAGGTCCACCAGCCGTTCTGCCGCCAC
>JALSIF010000065.1 GCA_026981635.1 bacterium
CCACACCATCGCGGTGGTGGGGGACGGCAGCCTCACCGGCGGCATCGCCTGGGCCGGCCTCAACAACGTCCACCTGGCCAGGCCGGGCCGCTTCATGGTGGTGCTGAACGACAACGGCATGTCCATCGCCCCCAACGTAGGGGCCATCTCCCGCTACCTCTCCCGCTTCAGAAGCCACCCCAACCTTCGCTCGGTGGACCGCCGCTTCAAGGACCTGCTGGAGCGCCTGCCCATCAAGGGAGAGGACATTGAGCGGGCCTACGAGCGCTTCAAGGAGGCCACCCTCTACTTCTTCTCCCCCTCCCGCCAGGCTCCCATCTTTGAGGAGCTGGGCATCGGCTACCTGGGCCCCTTTGACGGCCACCACCTGCCCACCCTGGTGGAGATATTTAGCCGCGCCAAGCAGATGGACATTCCCGTCCTGGTCCACCTAATAACAAGTAAGGGCAAGGGACTTAAGGAGGCCGAAGGGGACCCCCGCACCTACCATGGGGTAAAGGCGGGCTTCCTCAGCGCCGGGGAGAAGAAGAACAAGGGGGAGGCCCCCGCCACTCCCAAGCCCAAGCCCAAGAGCTTCTCCCAGGTCTTTGCCGAGACGGTAACCGAGTTTGCCCAAAGGGACCCCCAGGTGGTGGCGGTGACCGCCGCCATGCCCGACGGCACCGGCCTTACCCACATGCAGAAGTTTTTCCCCGAGAGGGTGATTGACGTGGGCATCGCCGAGGACTTGGCGGTGCTCCTCTCCACCACCATGGCCCTAAACGGCAAGAAGGTCTTCTGCGCCATCTACTCCACCTTCCTCCAGCGGGCCTACGACCAGCTGATTCATGACGCCGGTCTCATGCGGGCGCCGGTGAAGCTCTGCCTGGACAGGGCCGGGATCGTGGGCGGCGACGGGGAGACCCACCAGGGCTTCTACGACATCGCCTACCTTCGGGTGATCCCCGACTATGTGGTGATGGCGCCAGCCGACGAGAATGAACTTCGCCACATGCTCTACACCATGCTCCATTACGACCGGGGCCCCATCGCGGTGCGCTACCCGCGGGGAAGCGGAGTGGGGGTCCCCCTGGACCAGGAGCTCAGGGTGCTGGAGATCGGCCGGGGCGAGGTGCGCCGCCAGGGAGAGGAGCTGGCCCTGGTGGCCTACGGGGCGATGGTGCCCCGGGCCGAGCAGGCGGCCCGCCTGCTGGAGGCCTACGATCTCAATCCCACGGTGATAAATGCCCGCTTCGCCAAGCCCCTGGACAAGGAGCTCCTGATGGAGGTGGCCCGCACCCACTCCCTGGTGGTCACCCTGGAGGAGGGGACCGTCCTGGGAGGCTTCGGCTCGGCAGTAGCAGAGCTTTTTGCCCAGGCCGGGGTCAAGTGCCGCCTACTCATTCTCGGCATCCCCGACACCACCGTCCCCCACGGCGACCCGGCGGTCTGGCTTGAGCGGCTGGGCCTTACCTCCAAGGCCATTGCCCACCGTGCCCTGGGTGCATTGAACCGCCGGCTCCACGCCTCGTCTTGATAATCTGGCCGCGGCTTGCTAGAAAAGAGGGACGGCCGGTTGCCGAACGAAGCTCCGCCAGACGGAGGTTAAGTAGAAAAGCCATGATTAAGAAAGCCATCGTCCTCCTGCTGATGGTCTTCTCGGTGGCGGGCCTCACCGCCTGCCCCAAGGGAGAAAAGGATCAGGGGGAGCTGAAGATCACCCGTACCGAAATTGAGTTAAACGGCAAAAAGAGTGTGGTGGCCACGGTGGGCTCCGACCCCGAGGTGGCCTCCCGCACCTACAACCCGGCCCCCATCGCCCCCCCCGCGCCGGGGGAGAAAGAGAAACAGAAGGCCTGGCTCTCCCCCGAGGAGCTGCCCCAGGGCTGGCCGAGCTACCTTCCCATTCCGGGCGACGCCGAGATCATCGACTCCCTCTTCAACCCCGAAACCGGCACCGGCAGCCTCCGCTTCACCACCAAGACCACCCGCGGCGTACTGGTCACCACCTACCAGAAGAACCTGGAGGAGGAGGGGTTTGAGCTCAAGGCCTTCATCCCCTCACCGGGAAGTTATCTCAGGAAGTTCCGCAAGGGGGAGCTTAGCGTCTCCATCCTGATCATGAGCCAGAGCCGGGAGCCGGGCACCGAGGAGGTGGAGATCCGCATCAGCCGGCAGGAGGAGGGCGAGTCCCCCGCCTCCCCCGGGAAGGAAGAGAAAGCAGGCGAGGAAGACTGACCGGTGCATCCCCAAACCGCCCTCATCGTCTGGAGCCTGCTGGGCTACTTCGCCCTGCAGGTCGCCCTAAACCTCGTCCGCGCCCGCATGCGCCCCCACGGCAAGGCCCTCATCCGCCTGGGCCTGGTATTCTCCTACCTAAACCACCTCTACCTTCTGGCGGTGGGAACCTACGCCGTCTTCAATTTTGAGCTCATCCCCCTCACCCAGCGCCCCAGCCCCCTGGGGGTGGCGCTGGCCGTCCCCGGCGCGCTGGTGGTCTTTGCCCTCAGCGTGGTGCTGCGCCAGACGGGAAGCCGGCTGTTTGGCCGCCCCAGCTATCTCAACCCCCAGGAGGCGGTCTTCTTCCTCACCAGCGAGCGCTTCTGGTGGAGCCTGGGGGCGATCAATGCGGTCATCCTTCGCCCCCTGGCCGAGGAGGTCTACCTCAGGGGAGCGGTCTTCCTCGGTATCCTCTCTCTCTTTCCCCTGGGCGATCCGGGCGGGATGGTGCTCGCCCTGGTTGCCACCGGCACCGTCCAGAACCTCTTCTACCCCATGCCCAACCTGAGCTTTGACAACACCCTGCGCGCCCTGGCCTCCGCCCTCTACGTGGTGGCCTTCGGCCGCCAGCTAGTCCCCGCCATCGTGCTTAGTGCGGGCCTGGGCATCCTCTGGGCCGGCTTCCACACCCGGCTGGGCCTGAGGGCCCTTTCCCGCCACCGCTGAGCGCCCCCCGGGGCTATAATCCACTCCCCAAGCCTTCCGGGGACCCACAAGGCGATGAGAATTCTCTACTCCTGGCTGAGAGAGCTGGTTGAGCTTGCCCACTCCCCCGGCGAGCTGGGCGAGCTACTCACCCAGCAGGGGACCGAGCTGGAGGAGCTAATCCCCTTGGGCGAGAAACTCTCTGGGGCCGAGTTTGCCACCCTGATTTCCAGAAGGGGCGGTTCTGCGGTGCTTGACATCAGGGGCCGGGTAGTGGAGGCCGAATGCCCCTGGCCCCTCCGGGAGGGCGACCGGGTGGCGGTTGACCCCGGGCGGGGAGCCATCCTCACCTGGGATGAGGCCGGCCTCAGTCCCGCCCGCTTTCCCATCCTCCTGCCCGAGGGGTTGGAGGAGGGGGAGCTTAGGGAGGATGCCATCCTGGAGTTCGCCGTGGTCTCCAACCGGGGCGACCTCCTCTCCCACCTGGGGATGGCCCGCGAGGTGGTGATCCTTACCGGCGGAGAGCTGAGCCTGCCTGAGCTGGCCGACCTCTCGCCGGGGGAAAACGACGGCCAGGGCAAACCCAGGATCAACCTGCCCGAGCCGGACCACTGCCCCCGCTATGTGGGCCTGGGCTTTGAGGAGGTGAAGCACCAGCCCTCCCCCGCCTGGCTCCTCTACCGTCTCTCCGCCATGGGCATCACCCCCCGCGAGGCGGTGGTGGATCTATCCAACTACATCCTCTTTGAGCTGGGCCAGCCCCTCCACACCTTTGACTGGGACCGGCTGGCGGAGGACATCACCGTAGAGCAGGTGGGCTCAAAAGCGAAGTTTTCCGCCCTGGACGAAAACGACTACGAGCTTTTCCCCGAGGTGCTGGCCATAAAAAGCGGCGGCCGGCCGGTGGCCCTAGCCGGCATCATCGGCGGGAGGGAGAGCGCGGTAAGCGAGGCCACGAAGCGGGTCTTTCTGGAATCGGCCTGGTTTCAGCCGGTCACCATCCGCCAGGCCGCCTACCGCCTGGGCATCCGCACCGAGAGCTCCCTGCGCTTCGGGCGTGGGGTGGACCCGGAGGGGACCCGCCGGGGAGCCCTGCGCTTCGCAAGGCTCGCTGAGGAGCTGGGGGTGGCCAGGGTCCTCCCCCACACCCTGGTGGACGTAGACCTCATCTCCCACGCCCCGACCGAGATCCCTATGAGCCTTGACTGGGCAGAGGGCTTTCTGGGCTTCTCCCTGGACCAGGGCGAGGTGAGCGAGCGGCTCACCCGCGCCGGTTTGGCCATGAGCAGTAGGAACGGCGCCCTGGTGGTACGCGTCCCCTCCTGGCGCTTTGACCTGGCCATCCCCGAGGATGTGGCCGAGGAGATCGCCCGCCTTGCCGGCTACGACCGGGTGCCCTCCCGCCTGCCGGTGGTGAGCCTGCGCCCGGGACACCTGGGCCGCCGCTGGGAGCTTAGGAGCCGGATCAGGGAACTCCTTACCCAAGCCGGATATCAGGAGACCATCACCTACTCCCTCACCGGCCCCGACCTGCTCTCGCGCCTCTACGGGGAGGAGGAGTTTGCCGCGGTGGAGGTGAAAAACCCCGACACCCGCGACATGAGCCTGCTTCAGCCCACCCTCATGGTGGGGCTGATGGAGACCCTGCGTGAGAACCTCACCCGCCGGATTGAGCCGCTGCCCCCCTTCTTTGAGATCGCCCGCACCTTCCATCCCGGCAAGGCCCTGGCCGCCGCGAGCTATGAGCTTTCCTCCCCCGACGGAAGCCTCACCCTTCACGAGGTGGAGCGGCTGGGGCTGATCGCCCGCCGCGCCACCCCGCCCTTCCCCCCATGG
>JALSIF010000066.1 GCA_026981635.1 bacterium
CCACCCCAGCCACCGCCACCGCCGCACCGGTAAGCAGGGCGGCAGAGATGAGGGCCGACCAGCGCAGGGCCACCACCGGCACCCCCATGGAGCGGGCCTCCTCGGTGGGCAGGATCAGGTAGTCCAGACGGGGCGCCACCGCCGCCAGCAGCCCCAGGCCAATCACGAAAACCCACAGGGCGGCGGTTAGGGTTGGCCAGCGCACCGCGTCCAGCGAGCCGGTGATCCAGGAGAGGGCGGTGCCCACGAAGCGGGTGCCGGTGGAGATGAGCAGCCAGGTGGCCAGGGCGGAGGCTACGCTGCCCAGGGCCACCCCCATAAGCAGAAGGTCTACGCTCACCACCTCACCCCCCCGGCGGGTGGCAAAGAGGGTGACCAGCACCGCCAGCCCCAGCCCGCCGAGGAAGGCAAAGATGGGCAGCGAGGTGACCCCCCAGAGGGTGAAGCTTGCCCCACTCACCAAGGCTACCACCGCCCCCAGGGTGGCTCCCGGTGCCACCCCGATGAGCCAGGGGTCGGCGAGGGGGTTTCTGAAGAAGGCCTGCATGGCCACCCCGGCGCTGCTGAGGCCCGCTCCCACCATGAGGGCGGCAAGCACCCTGGGCAGACGGATGGAGAGGACCACCGTCTGGGCAAGCTGGTCGGAGGAGCCGCCCAGCAGGGCGGAGAAGACCTCGCTCGGGGGAAGAGGGACCGGGCCGAGCATGAGCGAGCCCAGCGCCACCAGTACCACGCCAAGGAGGGCAGGAATGAATAGGGCCCTCACCCTCCACCTCCCGCTCCCGCCGCTAGCGCCTCCTCCTCCTGGGGAGCAAACTGGGCCAGGGCATACTCTTGGAGGGAGAGAAGCTCGTCCAGCAACCTGGGGCCGGGGCGGAAGAGGCGGTTTGCCTGGGCAAAGTAGTAGCGCCGCTTCCTCACCGCCGGCCACTCGGCCACCTCGGGCTGGCCCTCAAGCTCCTCCACCGCCCTGAGGCGGGCCTCCTCATCGGCTGGGTCGGCAAGGGGGATTACCACCACCTCAGGCCGAAGCTCGGCCAACCGCTCCCGGTCCAGCTTGAACCAGCCCTTGGCCAGGTCGCCGGTGGCGTTATTTAGGCCCGTCTCGGAAAGGGCGCCGTCCAGATAGGTTCCCTTGCCGGCCACCCAGACCTCCCCCCCAAATCCCGAGTAAGAGACGAAGACCTGCGGCGGCTGGGCAAACTTCTTAGCCCGCATGAGCAGAAGCCTCAGTCTGGCTTTGAATGAGCCCAGGGCGTGCTCCGCCCTGGGTCCCCTGCCAAGGATGTTGGCCAGAAGCTCAAGCTGGTCGTGGATCTCCCCCAGGTCGGCCGGCTCATCCAGGGCAAAGACGGCAAGGCCCAGGTCGCGCATCTTCTCC
Source organism: bacterium (assembly GCA_026981635.1). Lineage (GTDB taxonomy): Bacteria > 4484-113 > 4484-113 > JALSIF01 > JALSIF01 > JALSIF01. Next base: position 1,382 of record JALSIF010000066.1, read on the forward strand.
ACCATCTCAAGGTCGTTTCCCTGCGCAACCAGGATGAGGTCGGGGCGAAGCTGGGCGAGCCTCTCCAGATCAACGCTCAGCATGTCCCCCACCACGGGAAGCTCCCTCACCTCGGGGGGAAAGTCGCAGAAGCGGCTTCTGCCCACCAGCCGGTTGAGGTAGCCAAGATAAGCCACCATCTCGGTCACGCTGGGGATAAGGCTTACCACCCGCCGCGGGTGGAGGGGGACCTTCACCAGCCTTCCGGTTGCATCCCTTAGCTCAACCTGCCTCCCTCCCTGTGCAGCAAGGGGGACGAAGGCGAGAAACACCCCAAGGATTAAAAGGATCAGCGCCTTTAGACCAACTCTTCTCATGGCTCCCTCCTCCCCTGCCCTCCTCCCTCAGGGACGACCGCCCGGGAGGGGGTGAAGATCTGCTCAAACTTGGCCGAGCGGCAGACCTCTTCCACCTCGCCCAGCGCCGCCACCCTGCCCCGGTCAAGCAGGAGCAGGCGCTGGCAGGTGTGCTGGATGAACTCCGGGTCGTGGCTGGCCACCACCAGCCGGATACCTTCCCCGCTAAGCTCCCCGAGCAGGCGGGCAAGCTCCCACTTGGCCCGAAGATCCAGGAAGGCGTTGGGCTCATCAAGCAGGATCACCCGGGGCTCCTGGGCCAGGGTGCGGGCAAGCTTCACCCGCTGGAGCTCGCCGCCGGAAAGCTCGCTCACCGGCCTATCCCACAGCTCCAGGGCGCCCACCCTGGCTAGCGCCCGCTCCACCCTCTGCCAGGCGTCGCCGTTCATCAGCCACCCCCCGCCCCCGAAGGGGTAGGTTCCCAGGCGGACAAACTCAGCCACCGAGAAGGGGGGCAGGTGGTGGCTGAGCTGGGGGAAGAGGGCTACCGTCCGGGCCAGCTCCACCGGCCGGTAGCTTCCCAGGGTGCGGCCGAACCAGCGGACCTCGCCCCGGAAGGGGAGCTGACCCAGCAGGGCAAGGAGCAGGGTGGTCTTGCCCGACCCGTTCAGGCCCATGACGCCCAGGCCCGCCGTCTCCTCACCCAGACTGAGATCTACTGGCCCCAGCCGAAAGTGGGAGCCGCGGCGCCGGGCAGATAGCCCTGCCACCTCAAGCCAGGCTGTGGCCACCATCCCCCCTACGCTCCGCCTGGATCACTGCGCCCGGCAGAAGAAGGGGAAAGCGTGGCCGGGCAGATGGCCGATGAGCACAAGGGGAAATAGCAGGCGACTGAAAGACTTTGCTTTCTCATCACGCGACCTCCACTAGGGTCAGTAGCGAGCGTCGCTACTCCTGCCCTCGGTATCCTGGCTTAGGTTCATCCCCAAACCGGCGCCTTCCAGGGATCTCTCCCCGTGGCATTCTGCCGGCGGGTCCCCATCACAGTTGCTGCCCAGCCCCGGACTTTCACCGGAGTTCCCGAGGGGCAGGTGGGGTCATCATACCACCTGGTCCTGCCTAGCTGCAAACGGAGCGCGAGACCCACTAGACTAGATAGCCTGCCATGCTGGTCTATCTCCACTTTCCCGACCTGCACCCGGCCTGGGACTTTCCCCAGTGGGCGCTGGAAGAACTGAGCAGGAGCTTTCCCGACCATGAGTTTCACCTGGTCAGGGTGAGGGAGTGGGACGAGGATGCCCTCGCCCGGGCGGAGGTGATCATCGCCTGGCACCTGCCCGCCGATGTCTTCGTCAAGGCCAAGACCCTCCATTGGCTACACACCCCGGCCGCCGGGGTCAAGCGGCTCTTCTATCCCCAGATGGTGGAGTCTGAGGTGGTGCTCACCAAGGGAAGCGGGCTCAACGCCGAGCCGGTGGCGGAGCACGTGCTTGCCATGATGCTGGCCTGGCATCGGGGTCTCCACCTGGTCAGCCGAAGGCCGCAGGCCTACCAGGAGGACCGCCGGCTCATCTTTGACCGCTTCTTGCTGATGGGCCCCTTTGGCGAGAAGCGCACCCTGATCGTCGGGTTTGGCGCCATCGGCCGCCTGCTGGCCACCCACCTCATCGCTCTGGGCCAGCGGGTAGTGGGGATAAGGCGCACCCCCACCCTTGCGGTGGGCCAGTCCCTCTCCCTCTATCCCCTGGACAGGCTGGAGGAGCTTCTGCCGGAGGTCGACTTTGTGGTGAACCTACTCCCCCTGACTGAGGAGACTCGTGGCTTCTTCAACCGGGAGCGCTTCCAGCTGATGAAGGAGAGCGCCTGCCTGGTCAATGCGGGGCGGGGAGCCACCGTGGTGGAGGAAGACCTGGTCTGGGCACTGAGGGAGAGAAAGATCGCCGGCGCCTGTCTGGACGTATTTGCCAAGGAGCCCCTGCCGGAGGACTCGCCCCTCTGGCAGATGCGGGAGGTGCTCATCTCCCCTCATGTTGCGGCAACCTGCGCCGATCCCTGGGGGCCCCAGCTGGAGCTGATCAAGGAGAACCTCTCCCGCTACCTAGAGGGAGGGCCGCTGCTTAACCAGGTGGATAAGGGGAGCGGCTACTGAGCTTCCAGCAGCCGCTCCCCCTTCCCTTTTTCTTCTATCCCTGCTTGTTGCCGAACTCCAGGGTCACCATGTCGCCCGGATTTACGGTTACCGTCTGGGGGTTGGGGGTGGTTGGAGTCCAGCCCGGCTGGACCTGTTCCTCCACGGTATAGGTGCCAGGGGCCGAAACCTCCTGACAGACCGGACCCTGCTTGGAGCTGGTCAGGGTTCCTACCTGGTTCCCGCCGCTGTCAAAGATGTCAAAGACCCAGCCGTCCATGAGACCGTCGTTGGCTCCCCGCTGACCGTCGCCGTCAGCGTCGTTGAACTTGATCACGCAGATCTGGGCGCTGCCCTGCTGCTGATCCTGCCGGTTGCCGAAGGTCACCGTAATGGTGGAACCGGAACTCACCGTCACCGTCTGGGGGTTGGGGGTGGTGACATTCCAGCCCTGCTGGACCTCTTCCTGGACGGTGTAGTCCCCAGGAGGAAGCTCAATACAGGTAGCATCCTGCTCGCTACTGGTTAGGGTGCCAACCAGATTGCCCCCGCTGTCAAATACATCAAACTGCCAGCCGCCGAGCAGGTTCTCACCCGCCTCCTGAGTCCCGTTTCCGTCCAGGTCCTCAAACTTGACCACGCAGAGTACCCCAGTGGGGACCTGCTCCTGCTGGTTGCCGAAGGCCACCGTGGTGGTGGAGCCGGAGCTCACCGTCACCGTCTGGGGGTTGGGGGTGGTAACCACCCAGCCCTGCTGGACCTGCTCCTGAACGGTGTAGTCGCCCGGCGGAAGCTCGGTGCAGGAGGCATCCTGCTCGCTGCTGGTCAGGGTGGTGACCAGGTTGCCCCCGCTGTCAAAGACCTCAAACTGCCAGCCGCCCAGCAGGCCCTCAC
>JALSIF010000067.1 GCA_026981635.1 bacterium
CCTCAGCCCCTGCCCTCTCCTCCAGCTCATCAATGGAGAGGACTTCAAGGGTGCGGCGCCTCCTGCTCTCCAGGAATAGAAAATAGATGTTGTTCCTCATCAGAGAAAGGAAGCGGGCATCCCGCCTCTCACCCTCCTCTATGGTTATCCTGCCGGCCTCAATGGCCTTCCAGAGCTTGAGGGCGGCCTCCTGGACCAGGTCCTCGGCCAGGTGGTGGTCCCTGACCAGGCCGAGGGCGTAGGAGTGAAGCTGGCCCCGCTGGCGATAAAAAAGCTCGTCAAAGGAAGCACGGTCCACCCCTTTCTCCTCACTCTATATCTTCTTCTACATGAGTTTAGTATCAGCTCACTTGGTGAGCTGGCCTACCCCACCCTTCCCGGGCAGGGGCAGGCCCTGGACGGGAGGGCCACCGCCGGTGGCTCCCTGGGCGGCTCCACCGGAGTTGATTAGTTGCTTCATCTCAGGGGTGATGAAGAAAACCTCCTCCTTGATCACCTTATCGGGACTAGCCCCATAGAGCTGGTAGTAGAGCATGAACCAGTCAGAGTTGTCTGAGCCGAAGGAGGAGTCGGAGGAGGTTCTCAGATACACGACGTAGTCTCTAAGGTCGGGGTCATCAACAAGCTTTATGTTTAGCCTGCAGGGGCCAGGGCTGAAGGTGGTACTTAAATCAATTAGGGTTCCGCATGCCTGATGGAAGTATTTGCCCATTCTCTCCAGGAAGACCGAGAACAGGATGTAGTCGGAGCCAGTAATTATGTCCCACCAGGCCTGCATCTTCTGTGGGTCCGAAAGTTCGGAGTTAAGGTCGTACACCGAGCCTGGGAGATTGCCCGTATTTTCCCAGTATTGGTAGATGTCGTACAGGAGATACATTAGAGGTTGATAGAGAATTTCCCGGGGAGTCCCATCGGGCTCGTAGAGATCAAGCTTCCCACCAATGGCCTGAAGCTTTTCACCGAAGGTTAGATCTGATTCAAAGTCAAGACTGATTGCCGAATTGAACTTGTAGACGAAGCCGTCCTGAGCCTGATAGTCCTGAAGGAAGGTCCATCCAACGGTGACTACCCCGTCGTTCTTGCCGGCGTAGATGGGATCATAGGTCCATTCCAGATCAAATCGGTTGATCCTTGCCACCTCGGCCAGCTTCGCCTCGTCAAACCAGGGGGTGGTGGCGGGGTCGGGGTAGGAGGAGAGATGAGCACTACTGGCCGAAGTCGTGCCTGAAGTGGCAGTGACTACGCTCCCATCAGTAATCCTGAGGGAATATACGAACCATGCGACAACTAAAAGGACCAGACCTGAGGTTAGCAATTTCAGCGTGGACATCTCTTATCCTCTCCCATGGCCAAGGGCTGCATCACACATGCACCCAAGCTGGGGTCCTCATAAAATAATAACGCTCTTAGCGTCGCTTCTGTGACATCCTCAGCGGAGAAATAGGAGATAAGCCTAGTGGTCAAAGGGTGGGCTTACTGGGACTACCGCCCGCAGCCTAGCTTGCGCCCATAAAATAAGCCCTGCCGAGTGGGGGTTAGAATTTAGGCCGTGGCAAAGCTCACCATCATCACCGAGCCCCACCCCGTTCTCCACCAGGTGGCAAGGCGCATCCAGCCGGGAAAGCTTGACCTTGCCAAGCTCTACCTTGACATGCAGGAGACCATGGCGGAGGCGGAGGGGGTGGGGCTGGCGGCGCCCCAGGTGGGTCTTCCCATCCGCTTCATCATCGCCAGTGTGGGCGGTGAGGTACGCCCCTTCGTCAACCCCAAGATCGTCTGGAGCTCCAGCCAGAGCGAGGTGGACGAGGAGGGCTGCCTCTCCATCCCCGGTCTCTACGGCCTGGTTGAGCGGGCGGTGGAGGTGGAGGTGGAGTTTGAGGACCTTGAGTTCAACCGGCACCGACAGAGGTTTGCCGGTTTTGATGCGCGGGTTATCCAGCACGAGATTGACCACCTGAATGGAATCCTCATCAGCGACCGCGCCCTGGGGGGGCTCTACGAGGGCAGGCGCCGGGAGAGCCAGCGCACCGAGGAGGAGATGACCATCTAGCCGGTGTGGGGTCCCCTTTGCGGTGACCCGGTTTCCACAGATGGCTGACTACACAGGCAGGCAGAACCCCTCCCCTGGCGGGGCCGGGTCGGCTGGGGCCCTGGACGGCAGGGTCCAGGTCCAGCGGGACGAGTTCAAGGTCAAGGGGTTTCTTTCCCCCAGGCTTGCCGAGCAGCTGGAGGAGGAGCTCCGCCGGGTGGAGGGGGTGGTGGATGCTGAAGTTGCCCACGAGGTGAGGCGGGCCTACGTGGCCCACCCCGAGCACATGGCCCGCGAGGTCCACGGGGCGGTCCATGCGGCCGCCCTGAAGCTTGGCCTCACCCTGGAGGAGGTCATCCCCGCCCGCAAGCTCATCGGGGTCACCTGGCAGGACCTCCTCGCCACTCCCGCCTTCTATCGCCTGCTGGCCTCGCTGGTGCTGGTTCTCACCGGAGTATGGCTAGAGATTAGCCAGGGAAAGGCTCCCCTGTGGTGGAAGATCAGTCAGGCCGATCTCCTTTTCCTGGCCGCATTCGTCATCGGCGGCTGGGAGCTCTTGCGGGCAGGGCTTGCCAACCTGCTTAGGCTGCGCTTCACCTTTGAGACCCTGATGTCCACCGCCTTCATCGGGGCGCTGGGGCTGGGCAACTTCCTGGAGGCTGCCATCTCGGTGGTGCTCTATGCCATTGCGGAAAACATTGAGGGCTACGTGGCGGGGCGCTCCAAGCGCTCCCTCCAGTCCCTCTTGGACCTCATCCCCGAGGTGGCGCGGGTGGTTGACCCGGAGAGCGGCCGCCAGGAGGAGAAACCGCTGGACCAGGTGGAGGTGGGGGAGCACATCATGATCCGGCCCGGTGAGGGCATCCCCCTGGACGGGGTGGTGGTAAGGGGCAGGTCCACGGTTGACGAAAGCTCCCTCACCGGCGAATCGGTGCCGGTGGCCAAGGAGCCGGGCAACCTGGTCTATTCGGGGACCCTGAACCAGCTGGGGGTGCTTCTGGTCCAGGTCACCCACCACTACGAGCAGTCCACCGTGGCAAGGCTGGTTAGGCTGATGGAGGAGGCGATCCGCAACAAGCCCCAGATCGCCACCACCATTGACCGCTTTGCCAGCTGGTACACCCCGGCGATGATTGTGCTTGCGATAGTCACCGCCCTGACCCCTCCCCTGTGGCAGAATCTAACCGCAGGGGTTCCCTTGACGCTTGAATCCTTCCGCCACAGCATCCACCTTGCGCTGGTACTGCTGCTCATCAGCTGTCCGGGAGCCCTCATCATCGCCACCCCCATAACCATAAGCGCCGGAGTGATAAACGCGGCCCGCCGGGGCATTCTGGTCAAGGGGGGGCGCTACCTGGAGGAGCTAAAGGAGGTCAGACTGCTCTTCTTTGACAAGACCGGCACCATCACCCTAAACCGGCTGGTGGTGATTGACCACAACTACTGGGGAGGGAATGGAGGGGAGCTTAACCGCATCGCCCTGGCCCTGGCCAACCTGTCGGACCACCCGGTCACCTGGGCCCTGCTCCGCTTTGACCAGCTGGACGAGAGCCTGCAGGTGGACGACTTTGTCTATGAGCCGGGAAAGGGGGTCAGTGGAAGGATCGGAGAAAACTACTACTACCTGGGCTCACCCGACTGGATGGGGGAGCTGGGGAAAGGCTTTCCCGCCGGGGCTAGAGAGTGGGTCAGGGATCACCACCGGAGGGGGAACACCGTGGTGATACTTTCCAACGGCAGGGAGCTGCTTGCCGGCTATGCCATGCGCGACGAGATCCGCCCCGGGGTCCGGGAAGTAATCGGAGAGCTCAGGAGGGTGGGAATTGAACGCATTGAGCTTCTTTCGGGCGATTCGGAGACCGTGACCAGGGAGGTGGCAAAAGAGATCGGGGTGGATGGCTTCCATGCTCCACTGTCGCCAGAGGAGAAGGTGGAGTTTGTCAGGCGGGTGGTGGAGCAGCGGGGCAAGGTGGGGATGGTAGGAGACGGGATAAACGATGCCGCCGCCCTGGCCCAGGCCAATGTGGGCATCGCCATGGGCCAACTGGGCTCCGAGGCGGTGCTGGAGAGCGCCAACATAGTCCTCATGCACAACAACCTGGAGGACCTGCCCCATCTATTCCGCCTGGGAAGGGCGGTGGGAGCGAGGATGCGGGGAAACATCGTGCTTGCCTTCGTGATGAAGGCGCTCCTGGTGGGGCTGGTCTTCTTCTACGCCGATCTCATAGGCAAAAGCCCTCCCCTGTGGCTGGGGGTGCTGGGGGATACCGGGGCCGAGATCGCAGTGGCCATCTACGGCTTTGGGGTGGTAACCTTCGGCAACCGCAGAAAGCGGGACTGATCCAGTAAGATTTCAGTCCCATGGAGATAAGCATCCAGGTGGAGGGCTTTGAGTACCGGGCGGAGATCCACGCCCACCCGCGGGAGGAGAACGTCTACCTGATCAAGGTAGACGGGCACGAGCACATTGTGCGGATGATTGAGCCCAAAGCGGAAAGCTACACCATCTCCATTGACGACTGGGTGGGCTTCTTTGAGATGAAGCGGGACCGCTACGGGATGCCCGAGGCGGTGATTACTGAAAACAAGGTCTATCAGGTAAGGGCGGTCACTCCCCGCCAGCTGGAGATGGAGCGGCTGCTGGAGAGGTTCGCCAAAGAGGCCGGGCTGGCCAGCG
>JALSIF010000068.1 GCA_026981635.1 bacterium
TCACATCCAGGAAGACCAGATCCCAGGGACCGGTAAGCTTCTCCGCCATCTCCACCGCCTCCCCCAGGTGAATGGAGATGATCTCCGAGAGCCCCGCTCTGGTGAAGTAGCCGGTGGCTATCTCCGCCTTGTCCAGGTCACGTTCCACCGTGTCCACATGCCCCTCGGTATAGCGGGCGGCGGCGCCCAGCCAGAGGGCGGAGTATCCCCAGCTGGTGCCCAGCTCCAGGATCCGTTTGGCCCCTGCATGTCTCACCATGGTGTAGAGGAGCAGGGCGGTCTCCCTGCCGCAGGCATACATGGGGTGCTCAATCTCCTCCCCCTTGCCTTCCTCCATGAGCTTTTTCTGGCGTGCCGCCTCCTCCTCCAGCTCCTGGATTAGGGTGAGGATCTTTGCCGGCATAGCGAGGGTGAGATCAGCCATGGGAGAGTCCTCCGGTGGCCTAATTGTAATCCCACCACCCCCTAAACTTCCCTTTCTAAGGGATTTATCCGTGGGTAGTCAGACCGATAAAGGTGGCGGGGGTATAATTTTTCAACTGGAGCGCGCCCTAGGCGAGGCTCCTTTCCCTATGCTCGACATGGTCGTTGAGACGGACTTGGAGGAGGGCGAGAGTAGCAGGCTAAAGGAGCTTCTCGGATCCGCCTTGGCTCAGCTCCCTGAGCTCGCCACTAGGCCGCTTGAGGTGCTGGTTACCGATGACCGGCGGATGGCAGAGCTGAATCTGGCCTACCGGGGAGTTGACGAGCCTACTGATGTGCTCTCCTTTGAGCTGGCTGACTGGAGCCTAAGCAATCAGGCGGAGCTTCCCCTGGGTACCATCGTGATCAACTGGGACGCAGTAAGGCGCCAGGCTCCCGAAAATGGCAACACCCCCCTGGAGGAGGCGGTCTTCCTCTTCGTCCACGGTCTTCTCCATCTTCTCGGCTACACCCACGAAAGTGACCGCGAGGAGGAGGAGATGAACCGGCGAACCTACGAGATCGTTGAACGGCTGGGGATTTCCCCTCGCCCCTTCGGCCACTAAGCGATGGAAGTTCCCTTAACCAGTCTGGAGCTATTGCTCATTCTGGTGGTGGCCCTCTTCCTGGGTGGGGTGGTAAACGCCTTCTGGGGAGGACTTAACGTCTTCCCCAGCGCTGAGCTGCCCACCTTTGAAGAAGGCGCCAATGGACGGCGTTTCGCCCACCTTCGCCGGGTGATGAGCCGACCCTACCTGCTGCTTACCACCCTGCTCCTGGCCCAGCTGATCACCATCATGCTGGCGGGAGCCACCATCATCGCCCTAACTGCCAAGGCAGCTCTGGCCCTCTTTCCCGAGCTGACTCAGCGCCCGCTTATATTCCTCGCCATTGAGCTGGTAGTGCTGATAGCCTCTGCTCCCCTCATCCTCCTGGTAATGGACTTCATCCCCCGCACCTTCCTCTCCAGCACCCGCTACGTTGACCGGCTGAGTCCGGTCATCCTTCTCCTCTCCCGGCTGAGCATACTTCCCGCCTGGGCCATCCGCCGGCTGGGCGGGCTGGTCAGGGAGGAGGAGATCCTGCGCCTCTACCACGCCGAGCACCTGGACCTCTTCCGCGAGCTGGACCGGCGGCTAGAGCAGGAGGTGCTGGAGGCCCAGGAGAAGGAGATGATCGCCAACATCTTTGACTTCCGCGAGCGAAACGTGCGCGACGTGATGACCCCGCGCATTGACGTGATGGCGATTGATGTAAACATTGAGCCCCGTGCCCTGCTCACCATTCTGGCCAGCGCCCCCTACTCACGCTTTCCCGTCTTTGAGGGCACCATTGACAACGTAGTTGGCGTGCTCCACATCCGCGACCTCCTGAAGCCCATCCGGGAGGGCAGGCTGGACAAGCTGGATCTAAGGAGCCTGCTTCGCGAGCCGGTCTTCGTTCCCGAGACCAAGCCGCTTGATGAGCTCCTTCGCGAGATGCAGCAGCGCCGCACCCACATGGCCATCGTGCTTGATGAGTACGGGGGCACCGCAGGCATCGTCACCATTGAGGACATCCTGGAAGAGATTGTGGGCGAGATCCAGGACGAGTACGACAAGGAGGCCCTGCCGGTCTACCAGACCGAGGAGGGAGAGTTTCTGGTGGATGCCCGCCTGCCGCTGGAGGACCTGGCCAAGATTCTGGGCATAGAACTTGAGGAGAGCGAGGAGTACGAGACTCTGGGCGGACTGGTAATGGATCTTCTGGGCCACATTCCTGAGCCAGGGGAGAGCGTAATGGTTGACGGCTACGAGCTTGAGGTAGTTTCGGTGGACAAGCACCGCATCAAGCGGATAAGGATTAAACGCATAAAGCCGGCCGCCGCCAAGGAGGGCTAGCCGGGCGACTTCCCAGTCTGTTCTGACCTATACTCTAACCGTGAGCGAGCGGAGGGTGGGGCTCGTAGTCACTCGCCGCCCGGGAGAGCGTCTCCTCGTTGGCCCAGCCATAACGGTAACTCTCCTGGGGGCAAGAAGCCCCATGGTTGAGCTTCTGGTGGTCGCCCCACCCTACCCCGGGATTGAGCAGTGCTACGGCCTGGAGGAACTCACAACCCGCGACGACGGACTGGTTGAGGCCCGCCTGCACCTCAGGGTAAATGACCAGGTGGACCTGGCCGAGCGGATCAGGATGACGGTGGTGGCGGTGCGGGGGGAGTCGGTGCGCATCGGGGTGGACGCCCCGCGCACGGTGCAGATCTTTCGCGAGGAGGTATATGAAGCCATCCTGAGGGAGAACCTGGCCGCCGCTAAGCCCTCCCAGGTGGGCGAGAGCCCGGAGCTTTCCACCCTGCGCCGCCTGGGCGAGCGTCTCCTCTCCGGTCCCACTCCCGAGCGGGAGGTGGATGATGAGGACAAGCCCTCCCCAGGGAAGGAACCCTCAGAGGAGGACTAGTCGCTCAGCGGGTCGGTGGGGATGGTCTGCCAGCCGATCCGGTTGCGGAACTCGCGGAGCTTGCGGAAGTAAAGGCCATCAATCATCATCCCCTGCCCGAATATCCAGCTTCTGGTCCAGACCTGAACTCCTCTCTCGTATTCCCCGTTGCCGAGCAGGTCTTCCAGGGTGTAGCGGTCGGGGAAGGCTTCATAGGTGGAGTTTGGTGAGGGATTAAATAGCGCTTCCCAGGCCCGTTTCATCTCCTCGCTGACCAGATCAACCCAGGGGGCAGTAGGTCTTCTTAAGTCAGTTGCCCTCCAGGCGGCCAGCCGGGCCACATTCATAGCCTCCTCCCGCCCGGGAGGATGGTCGGGATAGAGCCGCTTGCAAAACACCCCCCAAGAGACGACCATCTCTGGTGAGACCGGCATGGCGAATTTTTCAAAGAAATCTTGCATCAGCTGAGTGTCCTCTGGCTGTAGGAGGAGGGGAATCAGGTGGTTGTCGGAGAACTCCCGGACGTGGCGGAGAGGTCCTTGTCCGCAACCCAGCAGGGCAGCCTGAGCCGCCGAGAGGGCATAGAGGGAGCCTCTTGCCTCAGGGCTTGCAAAGCGCAGGTAGTCCTTCCAGTATTGGTGGAGACTACGGTTGAAGACGTGGTAGTAGAGGCGCCGCTGCCGGGTTTCATCTAGCTCTGGTGTGAGCAGGAATCCCTGGGTCTTGGTAGGCCAGGAGGTTATCTGATAGATCGGCTTGTTGAAGTACCAAATCTCAGCGGCCAGGCTCCGAAACTGCTGGTCAATGCCCTCTGTGAACCAGGCTCCCTCGGCCAGATCACGCGCAACCTTCTCTATTGGTGGGGTCAAGAACTCTGGCCTGCCGGTAGTACCCTGGTTGGGGCTAGGACCGGTTCCATAGCTCAGGTGGGTTCCCTTACCCTCCTTTGCTCCGCTGACCTTGTCACCCTCCCCTCTTGAGCTTGCTGCCCAGGCTATGGCTAGGAAAACTATGGTTAGGGTGACTATGACGGCCCATTGGAAGCCTTTTTCTTTCCTCATGGCAAAAACCTCCTCTGCTCTTTGTCTTGTTGTATCTGTTGAGGAGTAGGATGACCTTGTGAATCCCCTGCAGGATTTAATCTGGCAACTCGTTCCTGCTAAGGGGCCTCACCCTCTCCTCCGGTTCCAGTTGAATGATAAAGACTTGAGTAATTCTTCTAAGTTCCGGCCACAGCGAGCCTGTCGCTTCCCACCTAAACTGGTAAAACCCCTATGTGGGCAGGCGGGACATCAGCCCCGAGGGGGGGAGAGTTTCCCCACCTTCCCAGGCGGAGGGCCAGCTTGAGCTGCTGGTTGACCGCTTCCTCACCCACCTCATCCTTGAGCGGGGCTACTCCGCCCATACCGTCTCCGCATACGCCACCGACCTCAGGGTCTGGCTGGAGGAGAGCGGGGCCAGCCGGCCGGCCGACCTTGACCAGGAGCTGGTCTCCCTCATCCTCACCCGCTGGATGGGGGACTATTCCCTAAGCACCATCTCCCGCCGCCTCTCCGCCCTGCGAAGCTTTGCCCGCTTCTGTCGCAAGGCAGGCATGCCGCTCGCCCTGGAGGAGGGCAGGCTCAGGGTCCCCCGCAGCCGCCAGCTTCCCAGCGTGCTTACGGTGGAGGAGGTGGAGCGGATGATTGATCTGGCGGGAAAGGTGGGGGGCAAGTTCGGCCTTCGCGACAAGGCGATGCTTGAGCTCCTCTACTCCTCCGGCCTTCGGGCAAGCGAGCTTATCTCCCTTCGCATCACCGATGTGGTCTTGGAGGAG
>JALSIF010000069.1 GCA_026981635.1 bacterium
GGCAGTAGTAAAAGTTGTTGGACTTTTGCCAACTGACTAAGCAACCCTGGTGGGTGCAGATGCTGGAAAGGATGTGATACCTGGTCTTTCCTTTTTCGTCCTTCTCCTTGAAGGCGTAAACCGCCACTTTTCGTTTTGTAGTTTTCACCCTGAACCTTTTGGGGTCTTCTTTTACCCTGCTCACAGGAGCAACTTTGTGCAACTTCCCACCCTCGGGTTTCAGGTAGTATGGAGACTCCACTTCCTGTTGTAGAAAGGCGGCATGGACAGGGGAGGCAAACCGGGGGATCCCCAGAGTGGCCATTCCAAGCCCTAGAAAGCCTACTCCGACTCCGCCCTTAAGAAGTTTACGTCTGCTCAGCTTGCGCCTAGTGGTTACTTTGCCCTGCTTGGTCATTCCTCTTACCTCCTTGGTTAGTTTTACCGATCACTGACCTAGTCTCTCCTCCTCTAACTGCCCTCCCTTTTTACCCTTTGGGCTCGTGAAACATTTCCCAAGTGGTTCCGCCAACTATTATACCCCTAGGGGGTAAAGAGTTTATCTAGCCCTAGGCAGGTCATCCTCACTCGTTAAGGCTCTCCTCTTCAGTCCAAATCTCACCATCGCTAGATAGCGCTTCATCTGCTACGTCATCGCTCAACCCCTCATCTGTGAGCTCTCCGAGATACCCAAATTCTTCCTCGTAATCCTCTTCTAGATCTTCCTCGCTGTACTCCTTGTCCACCTGCATCAGCCAGTCAAGCAGCACCTCCATCTCCAGATCGGAGATCTGCTCCCGGTCGTAGGGTGGCATGTTGGCCTCAGGAAAGAAGTCCTCCGGGTTGCGGATGATCTGGCGGATGGTGGTGCGGTCCATGCGCTTGCCGATCCAGGTAAGGTCGGGCCCGAAATCGCCCCCGTAGCCGTTGATTGAGTGGCAGGTGTTGCAAGCATTGGTCCTGTAGATCTCAACGGGGTCCAATTGTGCTGCGGGAACAAACTCTTCCTCCTGGGCAATCTGTTCCGGGGGGGGAGGGGCAGTAGCCGCCCCCAATATTGTGAGCCCCAGAACTAGAGCCACAAACCCTCCCCCGCCATAAGTAACCCAAGGTCGTCGGAGCGGGTGACGATAGGGACTCCGGTCCAAAAAGGGGAGCAAGATCAAGACAAGAAAAATAAGTCCAGGAATTACAAAGGTTCCCACTGGCTCCCAAGGTCCCGGAAAGTATTTCAGCAACTGGAAAAGCCATAGGAAGTACCACTCGGGGCGAGGGTTGTAGTTGGTGGCAGAGGGGTCGGCCGGCGCCTCCAGCGGAGCGCCCTTGAACCAGGCGGCTAGCATCACGATCACAAGCACGATGAGAAAGACCACCATCTCACGGAAGATATGGTTGGGGTAGAAGGGCTGGACAGCGGGCTCTCCCTCAAGCAACTTGGGTTTTAGCTCTCTGTCCTGGTTCATCGGTTCAAGCCTCCCCCTTGGCTGCATCAACGGGGTCTTTGCCCCGCCAGGTCCCCGAAATGCCCTGCATGCGGACCAGGGCAAGGTGGGCAAGGATAAAGAGGGTGGTCAGAGCGGGCAGAATGAGGACGTGGATTGCATAGAAGCGGGTCAGGGTCATGGCGCTCATCTCCTGACCGCCACGTATGATCACTTTCAGGGGTTGGCCGATAACCGGCAGCGTGCCCAGGATGTTGGTCCCCACCTGGGTAGCCCAGTAGGCCTTCTGGTCCCAGGGAAGGAGATATCCCGTAAAGGCAAAACCGGCGGTAAAGATGAGCAGCAGCACTCCAATTAGCCAGGTAACCTCACGGGGCTTCTTGTAGCTACCAAAGAAGAGCACCCGAAGCATGTGGAGCCCGACCAGGATGATCATGGCGGTGGAGCCCCAAAAGTGCATTCCCCGGATCAGGTGGCCGATGGGGAATCCCCATACTTTGAGTTCCTCGCTGATGTACTTAACAGATTCGTAGGCCCCTTCCGGGGTGGCGGCGTAGTACATGGCCAGAAGAACTCCAGTTATGGCCTGCACCAGGAAGATGCCAGCAGCCGCCGTTCCCAGAGTGAAGAACCATCCCCACCAGTCCCCGGGAACCGGCTTGTCCAGGTCCTTGATGACAAAGGCGCGATAGTCAAACCGCTCGGCCAGCCAGTGAACCAGTCCCCGCGGGGGGATCTTCACATCAGCATTCAGCTGCCGAATTTGTTCCTCAGCTGTTCCCCTTCCCTCATCCATTTTTAACCTTCCTCAGTTGATCCCTTTCCCCCGAGCAACTTCTCTTCATCGATCTGGTGGATATAGTCGGTGGGATCTACAAAGAGATAACCATCTCTCACGATGGGCTTGAGCCGATCCAGAGGCCGCGGAGGAGGACCACCGATTACCCGACCTTCAATGTCGTAGATGCCATCGTGGCAAGGGCAGAAAAAGCGGTCATTCTCGTCCTCCCACCTAGCTGGACAACCTAGGTGAGTACAGATGTTGGACATCACCACTACTTCATCACTATCAGGGGCAGCCCGGCGGGCATACAGAGTCATCACCTTCTCTGACTTGACCCATCCAGTCTGGGTCATAAACCTGATTACATACTTCCTAGGCCGATCGGTCAACTCCTCTATTGGCCCCAGCTCCACCTCGTTGCTCCTGATCTTCTCAACCAGCGGCTCAATGAGAAAGGCTATCGCCGGAATTCCCACCAAGGCCGCCAACAGCCCGGAAAGGAGCATCAAGCCCCGCCTGAAAAAGGCTCTCCTCTTTGGATCGTAGCCTGACAGGTCTACCTTGTTCATTGCAACCTAGTCTATCTAAAATACTCTGAGTTTAAAAACCTTGTGACCTAGGTCACAAGCTCTCCTAGCTGGTAACTATTCTTTTCACCTCTGCCAGCCGGGGACGAAGAAGGTTGAGCGGCCCTGCTGGACGATGCGGCGGACCCGGCCGGGGCCGTGGGGATTGGGCTCTCCCTCGCGGCCGTAGACCTTGAGGAAGGAGGCGAAGTTTCCCGGATTGCCAAAGCCATCCCGGTAGTCGCGAAGGGAGGTGCCACACTGGCTGATGGCAAGACTCAGTACCTCTCGCATGGCCGAAAGGAGCCTCTCCAGGCGCCTAAGGGAGAGATCTCCCATCCTCCGCTGGGGATGGATCCGAGCGTGAAAGAGGATCTCGCAGGCGTAGATGTTTCCGATGCCGGCGATGATGCGCTGGTTGAGGAGGAAGTTTTTTACCTCCAGTCGGCGGTGGCGTCTGGCAAGACCGGCAAGCACCTGGGGCGTGAGGGCGGGATCGTCAAATTCGTAGCCCAGGTGGGAAATGAGGGGATGCTCGGAAAGCTTGCTGGTCCTGCCCAGGGAGTAGCGGCCAAAGCGGCGAGGGTCAATCCCATAGAGATAACTTGAGGGGGAGAGATTGAGCCTTAGGTGGAGGTGGGGCGAGCTTTCAAGCGCCAGGTCCCTGCTTTGGGAGTAGATGAGGTTTCCGCTCATCCCCAGGTGGAGGATGAGGGTCTGGTCGCCCTCCAGGTTGACAAGCAGGTATTTGCCCCGCCTGCCGAGGGAGAGGATGCGCTTTCCCTTGGCGGAGCGCCTGAACTGCTCCGGGGTGGTGTGGTCCAGCGGGGCCAGGGGGGAGAGCCAGAGGGAGGTGATCCTCTTGCCCACCAGAACGGGCACAAGGGAGCGGCGGATGGTCTCTACTTCGGGAAGCTCAGGCACGGGCCGATTCTAGGCATCCCTGGTGAGGGCGAGGACCACCTTGCCCAGGGTGAGGTTCTCCTCCAGCAGGCGGTGGGCCTCGGTCACCTTCTCCAGGGGAAGCACCTGATGGATGAGGGGAAAGACCCTGCCCTCCTCAAGCCAGGGCATTACCTGGTGGAGAAACTCCTTGGTGAGGGCCACCTTCTCGTGGAGGGGGCGGGCGCGAAGCACCGTCCCCTCAATCAGGGCCCGCTTGCTCATCAGGTGGCGGATGTTGATCTCTCCCCGGGCTCCCCCCAGGGTGGCGACGCAGACGATGCGGCCGCGGCTGGCCAGGCACTCCAGGTTCATGGCCAGGTAGCTTGCGCCGATGAAGTCAACCACCACATCAACCCCATATCCCTCTGTTTCGTGGGCAACCACATCGGTGAAGAGCTCGTCGCCGGCGACGATCATCCTAAGCCAGGGGAAAAGCTCCCTAAGCCGCTCCGCCTTCCAGGGGGTGCGGGTGGTACCGAAGACCTGACGGGCTCCCATGGCGTGGGCGAGCTGGACGGCGGCACTCCCCACCCCGCTGGCGGCCGCATGGACCAGCACCCGATCCCCCGGCTTCAGCCTTCCCCGGTTGACCAGCGCGTCAAAGGCGGTGAGGAAGGCCTCCGGGATGGCGGCCCCCCAGTCGAATCCCATCTCCTCGGGAATGGGCATGAGCATCTCGGCCGGAACCACCACCCGCTCGGCGTATCCGCCATTTGCGAGCAGGCACATCACCCGATCGCCGGGACGAACGCCGCTCACCCTGCTTCCCACCGCTTCCACCACCCCGGCCACCTCCAGGCCGGGGATGTCAAGCTCCGGCGGCGGACCGGGCGGGGGATACCTTCCCATCCTCTGGAGGACGTCGGCCCGGTTAACCCCAGCTGCCCTTACCCTAATGAGAACCTCGCCCGCCGAGGGAACGGGATCGGCAACCTCCTCAATGCGAAGGACCTCCCGTCCGCCATAC
>JALSIF010000070.1 GCA_026981635.1 bacterium
CACCAGCTCTCCACTTCTTAGCTCAAAGGAAAAGTCGTCCACCGCCCGAAGGCCGCCGAAGGAGATGCCGATCCCCCTCACCTCAAGCAGGAGCTCCGCCCCCGGCTGGCGCCCTCTCTTCTTTGCCGCCTCCACCTAGGCCACCTCCCCTCCCTGCCTGCTCAGCCGGCGCCTGAGCCAGGTGGGGATGAGGCGGATCTCCCGGTAGCCATAGATCCCCTGGGGCATAAAGATCATCAGCACCACCAGGGTGAGGGCATAGACCACCAGCCGCCACTCGGCCAGGAAGCGCAGCACCTCGGGCATCCAGCTTACGATGATGCCCCCCAGGTAGCTTCCGGTGATGGAGCCCATCCCCCCCAGCACCACCATGAGCAAGAGGTCCACCAGCTTGAAGATGTTGAAGTCCTCCGGCGAGATGGAGAGCTGATAGTGGGCAAAGAGCGACCCGGCCAGGCCCGCCCACATGGAGGCGAAGGTGAAGTTGATCAGCTTGTAGCGGAAGGTATTTAGCCCAAGCATGGCCGCCGCCACCTCGTCCTCCCGGATGGCCTTCACCGCCCGCCCGTAGAGGGAGTTGAGGTAGTTCATCACCACCCAGGTAAAGAGGAAGAGCACCGCCACAAAGAGCAGAAAGAGGGCCCACTGGTCGGAGGCGAAGGCCTGGCGGGAGAGGGCGCGGTCAAACCAGAACATCCTCTCGGCGAACCCCAAAAGCCCCCGGTAGTAGACCAAAAGCCCCACCCCCAGCACCACCCAGTAGGCGATCACCAGTGGCCTTCCCCCCAGCCTGGTTCGCTCCCCCAGCCGATAGAGCCAGCGGGAGATGCCCCACAGCCCCATCCCCACCAGGATGAGCAGCAGGACAAAGGTGATCACCAGGGAGATGAGGTTCATGGGGCCATTGAGCCGGATCATCCACCCCTGGGGTCCGCTGAGGGCCTGGTCAAGCTGGGAGACCGGCACGTTTGCCCAGATACGGGCCTGAAACTGGGGGATGTCTTTTAGCCCGATGGCCCCCCCGAAGTACTGCTCGGGCAAGACCGGCCAGAGCTTGCGTACGATCTCCCCCAGGGCCAGGGTGGCGATGGCCAGGTAGTCCCCCCTGAGCCTCAGCACCGGGAATCCGATCAGTAGCGCAATGACCGCCGCCACCGCCATCCCCACCAGGGCGGCAAGCCAGAGGGGCGCCCCGAAGCTCAGCGCCAGCACCGCCGAGCCGTAGGCACCGATGGCCATAAACCCGTGGTGGGCGATGGAGAAGAGGCCGTTGTAACCCATGATCAGGTTAAGGGACAGGGCAAGGATGATGTTGATTACGGTAAGGATCAGGATCTGCTCGTAGTAGGGGTTGATCATCCCCGGCTAGTCCAGCCCGATGATCTCTCCAAGCAGCTTCTCCTTCAGGTCCTGGGCCACCTTGTAGTAGGAGTAGGCCAGCCGGTCCCAGGGGACCTTGTTTAGCTCGCTCTCCTCCTCATAGAGCTCCTCCCCGGAGAGCTGACGCACGAAGTCGTAGAGGTGGCGCTGGCGCTTGATCTGCTCCAGGTCGCTCTGGGAGACCAGGGAGACAAACTCAAGCATCTGGTCGGGGACGGGAAGCTCAAAGCTCGCAATCAGCTCCCCCACCGACATCTCCTCAAAGGCGGGGTTCTCCCCTTCCAGAAGCTCTATGTAGAGGCGGATGATGCGGTGGACCGCCTCGTTGAGCTTGGCGATCACGTCGTCCCACTCCCTGAGCTTGAGCCCCTTCTTGGCTGCGGCGAGGAGGTCGTCAATCATCCCCGCCTGGGTACTCAGGTACTCCTGAAACTTGTCCTCATTCTCCATGGGTCAGACCTTCTCCACCTTGGGGCTACCCAGAAGACCGCTCGGCTTGACCAATAGTATCAAGATAAGCAGTAGAAATACGATGGCGTCGGCCAGAGGACTGTAGCGGTCGGCGATAAATCCCTTGACCAGGTTCTCCAGCACCCCCACGGTAAGCCCCCCCACCACCGCACCGGGCACATTGCCCATCCCCCCCACCACCGCCGCCACGATGGACTTGATGCCGGGAAAAAGCCCCATGAGGGGAAAGATCTGTACCAGATATAGTCCCCACAGCACCCCGGCAAGTCCAGCAGAGGCGGAGACTAGGACAAAGGTGAAGGAGACGATGGTATCGGCGTCCACCCCCATGAGCTTGATGGCCATGGGGTCCTGGCTCACTCCCCTAAGTGCGATGCCCAGCTGGGTGCGGTAGAGGAGGATGAAGAGGACCAGAAACAGCACCAGCGTTCCAGCAAAGATGATCAGCTGCACCGGGGTGACGGTGACCGCATCCACTCCCGAGCCCATCAGGGTGAGGGGGGTGCGGGGGACAAGCTCGGGAAAGCTTATCGCGTCCAGGGGGGGCTTCTCCCAGCTTATGGTAAGAAGCTGCCGCCCCCTCTCGTCCACCCTCCGGCTGTAGCTCACAAACCCGATGCTCAGCCCCCCCTCCTGCGCTTCCTCCCCGAAGCGTATGAAGCGGGCGCTCTCCCTCCCCTCCACCTTGACCGGCGGAGAGAAGGCCGACTCGCCCCGCTGGCTTCGTGCCTTGATGCGCAGGTAAAAGTCCCTCCCCATAAGCTCCTCCGGCGCCTGCCAGGCGGTCTGGTTCACCACCCGAAAGCGCCGCGGGCGCTGAAAGTCGGGGGTGTCTGCCACCTCAAGCTGGTAGATGACGAAGCTCTGGGGAGGGAAGGAGCGCGGGTCGGGGGAGAAGAAGATGTTGGCCAGGTTCTGCAGCATGATGGAAAGGCCGATGGCGGCAATCAGCCCCGCCACCGGCGCCGCCCCCCTGAGGCGCAGGGGACGGTAGGCCAGCTTCTCCACCAGGTAGCCTAAAAGCCCCGCCACCGCCATCCCCACCAGGGCAGCCATCACTACCACTGCCCAGAGGGGAACGGCTCCCTCCAGGTAGAGGTTGGAGATCCCCCAGCGGAGGGCAAAGTAGGCCCCAAAGGACCCCAGCATGAAGATGTCGGCGTGGGCAAACTGCAAAAGCTCCACCACCGCATAGATCATGGTGAAGCCCAAAGCGATGAGGGCGTAGATGCAGCCCAGGGCTAGCCCGTTTATGAAGTGGTTTAGAAACTGGGGCAGCAGGCCCGGCCCCGCCTCCCCCTGGGCCGCCTGTACGCTGCCCACAAAGCCCACCACCACCCCAAGGATGAGGGCGGCCAGGCTCCAGCGCAGCCACCAGGGGAGGCGGGCTATTGCCCGATAAAACCCCTCAATCAAGGCCGGCTAGCCCTCCTTGCCGGCCCCGGCCGGGGTTTCCTCCTTGCTCCCCTGCCCCTCGCGGGGCGGCTCAAACCGCTTGAAGAAGCTCCGCTTGCCGTCCACAATCTTTACGATCACCAAAGGCTTGAAGGCGTTGTGCTGCTGGTCAATGGTCACCGTGCCGGTGGTGACGCTGACCTCCTTTACCGTCTCCAGGGCGTCGCGGATGTCTGCGCGGGAGAAGCTTTCCGCCCGCATCAGGGCGTCCTTGATGATATACATGGCGTCATAGCCCAGCACCGCGATGGCGTCGGGGTCCTCGCCCCCATAGCGGGCCTTGTAGTCCTGGACAAACTTCTGCACCTTGGGGTCGGGGTCGTCGGGAGCAAAGTGGGTGGTGAAGTAGACCCCGTTGGCCGCCTCGCCGGCGATGGTGATGAGCTCCTCGCTGTCAAAGCCGTCCGGCCCCACCACCTGCTTGTCTAGGCCCACCTCCCGGGCCTGCTTTAGGATCAGGCCCGCCTTGTCGTAGTAGCCGGAGACCACCAGCACATCAAAGTCGCTCTCCTTGAACTTGGTCAGCTTGGCCCGGAAGTCAATGTCCTCCTGGGTGAAGGTGGCCTCCGCCACCACCTCACCCCCCAGGCTGGTAAAGACATCCTTTACCCGCTGATAGACCCCCTTGGAGTAGTCCTGCCCCGCGTCGTAGAAGATGGCGATGCGCTTTGCCCCCAGGTCCTCATAGACGAAGCGGGCCAGGATCTCCCCCTGGAAGTCGTCGGTGAAGGTGGCGCGAAAGACCCACTTGCGGACGTTGCCCTCGTTGTCCACTGTCACCGCCGGGTTGGTGGAGGCGGGGGTGACCATGGGGAGCTCTGCCTCCTCCGCCACCGCCGCCATCTTGATGGAGAGGGTAGAGGCAATGGCCCCCACCAGGATGTCCACCTGGTCCTGGTAGGCAAACTTCTTGGCCACATTCACCGCCTCCTGGGACTGGCCCTTGTTGTCCTGCTCCAGGAGCTTGATCCTCGCCCCCTTGATGCCGCCGGCAGCGTTGATCTCGTCCACCGCCATCTTGATCCCCTTGAGGGCCGACTGGCCAAAGGTGGCGGTAGGGCCGGTAAGCTCAAGGTCTGCCCCGATTACGATCTCCCTTGCCTGCTGCTTGGCCACCTGGGTGGTAGCCTGCTTGCCCCCCTCCTCCTCCTTGGGCGGGTTGCAGCCCAGCAGGGCTCCCATTGCCAGCACCAGCAGCAAAGCTCCTACTGCCTGCCTTCCTCTTGCTGTCATCGCACTACACCTCCTTCAGCCCGTCCTCAGCCCGGCCAGTTTTAGGCACAGCAGAGATTAAAACCTCGCCCCT
>JALSIF010000071.1 GCA_026981635.1 bacterium
ATCACCTCCAGCGCCCCCTGCACCTGGTCCAGGGGCTGGAGGGGGTGGAGCTCGGTCCAGGCGGGCTGGCGGGCGATGAGCTCGTTTACCTTGGGGTTGTACTTCATGGTGCAGCTGCCCAGAGGGTAGAAGCCCACGTCAACCCCGAAGTTTCGCTGGGAGAGGCGCAGGTAGTGGCGGGTGACCTGGGTGGCGCTCACCTGGGGCAGGGGAAGCTCGCCTTGACGGGCAAGCTCGGGGGGAACCTCAGGCTCCCTTTCCTGCCAGGGGCTTTCACCCAGGGCAAGGCCCCTCCTTCCCGGGGCCGACTTCTCAAAGATGAGGCCCTCCTCCGGGTCCTTGGGAAGCTTCCTCCCCTCCATGATCCCTTCCTCTGGCTGGGTTTGTGCTTCTGTCATTGCCATCTCTACCTCAGCCGGCCATCAGCTCCACCAGCCGGTTCACATCCTCCGGCCCCATAAGCTCGTTTAGGGCAAACAGGGCCACCTCTTCCGGTGGCGCCCCGAGTTGGCTAAGGAATGCCTCCTCGCCCATGCCCAAGTCGGCAAGGCTAAGACCGGCAAGGATTCCTTCGCTCATAGCCGCCTCTCGTTTCTTCCGGTAGCCCGGCACCCAGACGGCGATCTCGTTCATGCGCACCCCACTTGGGGGAATCAGCTTCATTCCCGCCTTGGCAAAGCTCTCTGCCGCGTAGTCGGTGGCAAGCTTTACCCGCCTGCCCACCTCGGTAAAGCCGTCCTTGCCCAGGGTGGACATGTAGATGGCAAACATGAGGGCAACCAGGGCCTGGTTGGTGCAGATGTTGGAGGTGGCCTTGGCGCGGCGGATGTGCTGCTCGCGGGTCTGGAGCACCAGGATGAAGGCCCGCTTACCGTCGGCGGTGCGCGCCTCGCCCACCAGCCGGCCAGGCATCTTGCGAATGTACTGGCGGCGGGTGGCCAGGTAGCCGCAGAGGGGACCGCCGAAAGAGATGGGGGTGCCAAGCCCTGCCACCTCGCCCACCACGATGTCTGCTCCCGCCGCCCCGGGGGGCTCAAACTGGCTTGCCGCCAGCAGGTTCCACACCACCACCAGCAGAGTGCCGTGGCGGTGGCAGAGGTCGGCCAGTTCTCCCAAGCCGGCATGCACCGTCCCCAGAAGGTCGGGCTGCTGTACGGCGACGGCGGAGACCTCGCCGCCGGCAAGTATCCCCTCAAGCTGGTCCAGGTCCCAGCCCAGCCCCTCGGTCAGGGGCAGGGGGGAGACCTCAAAGCCCGGGCCCAGGTTGTAGGTGGCGAAGGTCTGGCGGTAGTGGGGGTGGACGGTTTCGGCGATGATGAAGCGCTCCCGCCGGTTTATGTTGTGGGCCATAAGCAGGGCGTCGGCAAAGCTGGTCGCTCCGTCGTAGCCCCCCGAGTTGGCCACCTCCATCCCGGTGAGGATGGCGATGTAGGTCTGAAACTCATACATCCCTTGAAGCTCCCCCTGGCTGGCCTCCGGCTGGTAGGGAGTGTAGGCGGTGTAGAACTCGCCCCGGCTGATGAGCTCCAGCACCAGGGGAGGGATGAAGTGGGGATAGAGGCCAGCTCCCAAGAAGTTTCGCCTGAGGGGGAAGGTCTGGTTCCTCGCCGCCTTCTCCTCGGCCAGGGAGATGAGCTCCGCCTCACCCACTCCGGCAGGGAGGTCCAGGTTGCCCTTTAGCCTTACCTCCTTGGGGATGGAAGCAATAAGCTCCTCAAAGCTCTCCACCCCGATCAGGGAAAGCATCTCCTCTCGCTCACGGTCGGTATTGGCGATAAATGGCATGGCGGCTTCCTCGGTGGCTTGGCTTAGGCAGGCGTGGCTAAATTTAGCACCTTACCGGAGGGCTCCCCTTCGCGGCCCAACGGTGGGCCGGGGTCCGCCTTACTAGGGCTCGATGCTTATCCAGACCACCACCCCGTCGGGGGAGCCGTCGGAGCCGATGGGGGAGGGGTAGCCGGCAAAGCGGTTCTTCCCCGAGGAGGTAAAGACGTCAAGCCCCCCCTGGGGGTCGCCGCCGAAGAAGAGCAGTTCGGCTTTCTTCCCCCCAGCGTAGACCAGGTAGACCACATCGCCGGGGGAGAACTCCCCCGGCCCCACCTCGCGCAGGGGCTGGTCGGTGTAGGGGTTTAGGGGGAGGCTTTCCAGGTAGTTCTGCTCAACCAGGAGGTCAAGGTGGCGGGGGAGCCTGCCGTGGTCTTCCAGATAGCCGGCCAGGGCCTCGGCGATGAGGTCGGCGTTGGCCGAGCTTACCGCTGTCTCATAGCCCAGGGGAGGGGGAAGCTCAACCTGCTGCTGGGGGGCCTGGCTCTGAGCCTGCTTGGCCATAAGCAACATGACTAGGGAGATGAGGTCTGCGTCAGCGTCAATGGTGGTCACCTGCCAGTCGCCTTCCCTGCCCACCGTGAAGTAGACCCGGTCAAGGTTCTCCGGCGCAAAGTCAAGCAGCTTCCTCAGGCCGAAGAGCCGGCTTCCCAGGGGTCCCGACTGGGGAAGGAGGTCGCGGTCAAAGTCCTTTCCCACAACCTGTCGAATCAGCTTCAGGTTGAGCTGGCCGCGGTAGAAGAGGCGCTGGGGGGGGACCCCGGAAAGTATGGGTCGGGAGCGGATCAGGGATAGCATCCCCTGCTCATCGTTGGTGAGAAACACCCACTGGTCACTTAGCCCGATGGCAAGCTGGCTCTCCTCCAGAGAGAGGGGGTAGACGGTAAACCCCTTTTCCCTGTGGGGACCGCCCTGTTGGATCTGGGGGGGGATGGCCAGGGCCAGGATCCCTTCCAGCAGGGAGGGGTCACTGAGCTTGAGCATCAGGCCAAACCCCACCGGCAGGCCGCTGGTGGTAGGGAGGGAAGTGGGAAAGATCACCAGGTCAAGCTCGTCCCCTACCGCCTGTTCCAGGGTCTCAAAGATGGTCTGGATCTGGGGGGAGTCGGGGCTCAGGTTGAGGTCGGGGGGGAGCATCTTAAACAGCTCTCCCAGGGGGGCGGAGGGGTTCTTCTCCAACTCGTCGGTGAGTTTGAGACTGGCCAGCGCCTCCAGGAATACCTTGCCCAGCCCAAGGGGGTCACCCACCGAGAGGGAGAAGAGGGTTCGCTCCACCGCCAGCCGGTGGCGCAGGTCAAGCATTGCACCGCCCCGTTCAAAGTAGGCCCGGGCCTGCTTGTCCAGCCCCTCGGCGGGAACCCGGTTCATGAGCTTCACGTAGAGCCTGCCTCCCTCCAGGGAGATGTTCCAGCGGTAGCGGTCGGGCATGCGCTTGAGGAAGAGCCGGCCAAACTCCTTAATCTCCTTCCCCTCCTCCCTCTTGTCGGCGGAGGCAACCAGCTCGGCAAGCCTGGCTTTAAGCTCACTTAGGTCCAGTTCGCCAGAAGAGTTCATGGTCACCGGAAAACCTCCCGCCAGGGCGGGGGAGGGAAGAAGATCGCTCACCCCAAGCCAAACCAGAGCGGCGAGGGTTAGGACTGGTAGTGCTTTCAGCCTCATGGCAACTTCCTCCTGGTCATTCATCCTACCAGTTGGGGGGCCTTCCGGTGGTAGAATTGGGCCCACTCCTGAGCGCTGAGGAGAGAAGATCATGTCCAATCCCACCATTGGTCGTCTGGTGTCTCTGGCGCTGATCCTTGCCCTGGGGGTAGCCCTCCTCCCCTGGTCGGAAATCAGGGGTGAGGGGCAAAAGCTCACCATTAGGGCCGACTACACCATCCTACCTACCGGCATCGTTCGGGTCTTTGACTCCTGGCAGGGACTAGATGGGGTGAGCCGCATCCAGTATCCGAGTTTTTCGGCTGAGCTGGGAGTAATCCCTATCCGGATCAGTGGGGGGAGGTTTGAGATCGGCTTTGAAAGCAACTCCTTCCTCAAGCAAGAGGGGCCCAGCTACTACTTTCGCAGCCGCGCCTACTACTTTGACAATCGCAAGCTGGACCTAACCATCACCCTTTCCTATCCGGCCAAGATCATGCGGTTCAAGGAGGCCAGCGTCAAGCCGGCTGAGCAAGAGGAGGGAATGCTTATCTGGGAGTTCAAGGAGGCCGATATCGTGGTGCTGGAGGTGGAGTTTGACCGGTTGGGGGACCTAGCCCCCCGCTATCTGCAAATCCCTCCAGAGACCATTGACCCCAGCCTGCTCCCCAAGCTGGAGGCCCACGAAATCCCCAAGAGCTTTGATGAGGTGCTCAAGGACTTTGAGCTACTTACCAACTTTGCCGACTCAAACGGTCTTGCCGACCAGGAGTTTTTAAGCGAGCTGAGGAAGATCCAGGCCAAGCTCTATTACCTGCTCCTGGTCCACGGACTGACCGTAAATCAGAATCTGAAGCCCAAGCTGATCAAGAAGGAACAAGCAGAAAGGCCCGGCAACAAGCAGCAGGGCAGGGGAGAGGAACCCTTCTAACTTAGCCTCACCACCGAAGCACCTCTCCTCCCTTTCCGGCCCAGCCACCCTTCTATCGCCTGAATTGTACAAACAGCATCTCACAGTTCCCGGGTTCTAATAACTAATGGTTATATCCCTCCCAGTTGTAACAAATGCCTCAATTCAAGTTATAATCTGGCTAGC
>JALSIF010000072.1 GCA_026981635.1 bacterium
CCAAGGATTGCCCCAAGCAGGAAAAGCAGTAGGGGTAGGGCGGGGGCCTTCATCCAAGCTCTAAACCTCCACTTGAACTCCATCTAGGGTAGAATACCCTAGCTGGTCAAGGAGGACCAGAAGTGATTGCAAACTTGGCTAAGTTCGCTGCCAGGCGGCACCTTTCCCTGCTTATCTTGCTTACGGCTGTGATCTTGCTGGTTCCCGGCTGCAACTTCATCTCCCAGGTCTTCGGCAGCGACACCGAGCCCACCCCCGAGGAGCAGCTTGCCCTGTTTGACAAGCTGGTCTTTGAGGCGGGGTTCAGAAAGGTGACTGTGATCACGGTGGTGGACCGCACTGCCGACGCCGACCCCAACGACGCCGCTCGCCGCGAGCGCCAGGTGCGCGCTGCCCTGGCCAGCTACCTCACTCGCTACAAGGGTTCCGAGGTGATCGCCCCCACCGCCGAGCTGATTGACGAGGTAAAGCAGCTGGTGGACCAGACCGGGATGGGCATGGTGCCCGCCGATCTGGGCAGAAGGATCAGAAACCAGATTGGGGCCGAGGTGATCGTAAACGCCATCATAGAGGATGCCGGCCGCCGCATCACCATCTATGCCACCGAGGCTGACACGGGACGGGTGCTCTACGCCGAGACGCTCAAGGACTGGAACTACGCCCACTTTGACGAGGAGGAGCTGAAACAGATTAGGGGCGAGCAGTAGGGCTAGTCTGCCCCCTCCTCCACGATCTGGATGCGCCGCTTCTTGCCCCGGTGGCGCACGTCCTCCCCCTCCACATAGAAGATCACCTGCTCGGCAATGTTGGTGGCGTGGTCGGCGATCCGCTCCAGGAACTTGGCCACAAAGAAGAGCTTGATCCCCGGGTCCACGTGGGAGGGGTCTTCCCGCATCCAGACCGAGAGGGCCTTGCGATGGGAGCGGTAGGCCTCGTCCACCAGGTCATCCTCCCGCAGGATCTGGTAGGCGGTCTCCACATCCCTGCCCACCAGCGAGTCAAGGGAGGTAGTGACCATCTCCCTCACCTGCCTGAGCATGGCCAGCAGGTCAATGGGCAGGGTAAACACCTCGTCCGAGGCAAGCTTTCTGGCCAGGTGATAGATGTTGCTGGAGAGGTCGCCGATCCGCTCCAGGTCCACCACCGCCTTGATGAGGGCGATGAGAAACCTCAGGTCCGAGGCCACCGGCTGCTGGGAGGCGAGCACCTTGAAGGCCAGGCTGTCAATCTCTATCTCCAGCTGGTCCACCTGCTCGTCCAGCTGGTTGAACTCCTCCATCCGCGACAGATCCCGCTTGCCCAGGGCGTCCTCGCAGAGGGCCAGCATCCGCTCCACCCGGGAGCCCATGCTGCCTACTCGCTCGTAGATCTGCTCCAGGAGCTCCTGGTAGCGCTTGCTGGTGTGGCGGTCTGTAAACTCCACTTCCATCCCAGCCCATCCTTCCAGGGGAAGGTCAAATTGAGGTAAAGGACAGGCTGATCCCTCCTTCGCCCGATTATAGCCCACCAGCTGGGCATTCGGTAGACTTAGGGACGGTGGAGAGCTTTTTCAGCAAGCCTTCCCTGGACAGGATCTGGTTCAAGGAGCTTACCTGCCCCAACTGTCAGCGCCGCTTCAAGACTCCACGCCCCAAGCGAAACTCCTACACGGTGGGCAGCCGCGACCCCGACTTCTACATCCACTACACGGGTGAAAACCCCTACTACTATGCCGTCGCCGTCTGCCCCCATTGCTACTTCGCCTTTGACCTGGAAAGCTTTGCCGAGCTGAGCATCGTTGACCGCCGGGGGCTGAGTGCGGTCCTCTCCGGACTTACCGACCTCACCCGGTTTGACTTCGGTTCGGTGAGGGATCTGCCCACTGCCCTGGCCGCCCACGAGCTGGCCATCGCCGCCATGGACTACGTGGACAACCAGAACATGGCCAAGGGCCGCATCCTGCTTAGGGCTAGCTGGCTCTACCGTGACCAGGAGGAGATGACCGGCGAGCCTACCGCCGAGCGCCGCCTGAGCCTCATCCGCCAGGCGGCGGAATACTTTGAGCTGGCCTACACCACCGACCGGCTGGAGAACCAGCGGCTGGGGGCCGGAGCGGTGGCCTACCTGGTGGGGGAGCTTCGCCGCCAGCTGGGCGAATATGACCAGGCGGTGCGCTGGTTCGGTCGCGCCATCAGCGCCTCCGATCTGCCCCCGGAGATTGAGCGCATGGCCCGCGACCAGTGGAACGTGGCCCGGGAACAGAAGCGGAGGGACCAGCAGCCGGGCGCCCGCCGTGGGCAGGTCCTGGTGGAGGAGCGCCGCATGGAGCGGGCGGTCTACAACCTCTACCGCGACCAGGTGCGCTGGATCGAGCGGATGGCCCGAAGCCAGGGCATCTCCACCTCCGAGTACCTGCGCAAGCTGATTGACCGGGTCAGGGCCCAGATGGAAGGGGGAGGCTAGTTGCTAAACCCCATATCACCCCTTTGAGCCCCCTCCCGCCCCCTTCACCACCAACTGGTGTTGATAGGCGTTTGGAAGCGGGTGATACCAACTTCTGCCAACCTCCCTCCACAACCACCAGATGAGTTATCCACAGACTGCCAAAAAGTATCAACAGTTATCAACAATTTTTAACTATTCCTATACCACCAGCCAGCCTGCCCCTTCCCAACTTTTCACAGTTATTGGTGTCATTCTTCTCTCCTATATTCCATTATATATTTCTAATTATAGCTAGCCAGTCTGCCTCTCCCTTTCTCTCCCCCCTCCTTGACACGCCCTTGCCAGGCGGCTAAGCTTTACCCTAAGCTGGGCTAGTGTCGCGCTCGGTACGGGGAGAGGGCGTCTTGGCTCAGTTTTGGCAGTAGGTTCTATCCACACCAGATAAGGTAAAACAAGGAGGAAGGGCAGAGATGTCCAGAAAGGATGGGGGTTCAGGTAGAGGCAAGAAGAGGCGCGGTGGTGAGGCAGCGGTGAAGAGAGTAAGGAAAGCTCCTGAGGAAAAGGCCCTCCAGGTGGGAGGCATCCGGGTGGAGCGCTTCTATACCCGCCCCGGGGTTGACCCCCTGGACGAGGTGAAGTGGGTCAGGCGCGACTGCCGCATCACCAACCCCGATGGCAGCGTGGTCTTTGAGATGGAGGGGGCGGAGGTTCCCGAGGAGTGGAGCCAGCTTGCCACCGACATCATGGTGAGCAAGTACTTCCGCAAGGCGGGGGTTCCCCAGTACGACGAAGAGGGCAACCCCATCCTTGACCCCGACGGCAAGCCGGTGCTGGGGCCGGAGCGCAGCGCCCGCCAGGTGATTGAGCGCATCGTGGGCTGCTGGCGCTACTGGGGCGAGCGCTACGGCTACTTCGCCAGCGAGGAGGACGCCCAGGCCTTTGAGGACGAGATGAAGTACATGCTGGTCCACCAGATCGGCGCCCCCAACTCGCCCCAGTGGTTCAACACCGGCCTTAACTGGGCCTACGGTATCACCGGCCCTCCCCAGGGCCACTGGTACGCCGACCCTGACACCGGCGAGGTGCGCCTGAGCGAGGACGCCTACACCCACCCCCAGCCCCACGCCTGCTTCATCCTTAGCGTAGAAGACGACCTGGTCAACCCGGGCGGCATCATGGACCTCTGGGTGCGCGAGGCGCGCATCTTCAAGTACGGCTCGGGCACCGGCACCAACTTCTCAAACATCCGCGCCGAGGGCGAGCCCCTCTCCGGCGGTGGCAAGTCCAGCGGGGTGATGAGCTTCCTGCGCATCGGCGATGCGGCCGCCGGAGCCATCAAGTCGGGCGGCACCACCCGCCGGGCGGCCAAGATGGTTATCCTGGACATTGACCACCCCGACATCCTTGACTTCATTGAGTGGAAGGCACGGGAGGAGGAGAAGGCCCGCCTGCTCATCAAGTATGGCGGCTTCCCGGCCGACTTCAACGGCGAGGCCTACCGCACCGTAAGCGGCCAGAACTCCAACAACTCGGTCCGCCTGACCAACGCCTTCCTCCAGGCGGTGGAGGAGGACCGGGAGTGGAACACCACCTGGCGCACCAGCGGAGAGATCGCCCGCACCTACCGGGCCCGCTTCCTGTGGAACAAGATTGCCGAGGCGGCCTGGCGCTGCGCCGACCCCGGCCTGCAGTTTGACGACACCATCAACGAGTGGCACACCTGCCCCAACTCGGGCCGCATCCGCGCCTCCAACCCCTGCAGCGAGTACATGTTCCTGGACAACACCGCCTGCAACCTGGCCAGCCTCAACCTGCTCAAGTTCCTGGACCAGGAGACCGGCCGCTTCAACCTGGACGCCTACCGCCACGCCATTCGCCTGTGGACCATCGTGCTTGAGATAAGCGTGCTCATGGCCCAGTTTCCCGCCCGGGAGATTGCCGAGCGCTCCTACCAGTTCCGCACCCTGGGCCTGGGCTACGCCAACCTGGGCTCGGTGCTCATGCGCCTGGGCATCCCCTACGACAGCGAGGAGGGCAGGGCCATATGTGCCGCTCTTACCGCCATCCTCACCGGCGAGGCCGACGCCACCA
>JALSIF010000073.1 GCA_026981635.1 bacterium
GTCCCCCCGAAGCTCGTAGTCTACCCCGGCAAAGGTGAAGCTGGATTCCATCCGCTCCGGCTTGAAGGTGAGGGGGTCCAGGTAGCAGGCCAGGCGCCTCACCTGGGACCTCCCCTCAAAGGTCTGCTCCACCAGAACCTTCTCGTCCTCAAACAGGTTTGACTCCAGGGCAAAGCGCAGGCGCATGCGGCCAAGCTCCCGCTCCTTGGCCTCCTCTCCCTCGGCGGCCTTCTCCTGCTTCTCCTTGCCTTTCTCGGGCGGGGCGACCACCCGGTAGACGAAGCTCTGCTCCCTCACCGGCCGGGGGATCAGTCTGACCCGGTTCTCCTCCGTCCGACGCAGCACCTCCTCCGCCCGGCTGGCCACCTGGGCCCGGGCGGGGGTGATCTGCCAGCCGCCCTCCGCCCCCAGCAGGGAGGCGGCAAAAAGCCCCGCCAGCACCGCCACCCAGCCCGCTCTCAGCCTGCTTCCCACCGCTACCTCCCCAGGATGCCCAGGATGGAGCCACACCCCCACCAGAGCAGGCTGAGGGTGAGGATGGTAAGCCCGGCCCAAAACATCACCACCGCCTTGCGCTCCCCCTCCAGGGGGACGGGCGAGCGCTCCAGGCGGGCCAGCAGGTCAAACTCGGCGTAGGCCACCTCCCCCTCCGGGTCGGCCACCTCCTCCAGCACCGGGACCAGGTGCTCAAAGTGTTCGCTCGGTCGCTCAAGCATCACTTCCCTCCAGCCAACTTCGCAGCAGGTCCTCCTTCTTGGCCCGATCCGCCATGATCGTCTCCCCGCGCAGGAACTCCTCCTCGGGGAAGCGGGGCAGGTTGTCCCACCCCACCTCATGGCACATCTGACGAAGCTTTGTCCGCATCTCTTCATACCTCCGGCGGGCTGCGGTGGGCAGGTAGCGCGGGTCGGCCTGAGCCAGGCTCCATACCGCATCCCAGAAGTAGCCCTCGGCCATGGCCATCTCACCCCTGATCAGCCTGATGGCGTTGGCCAGATAGGGGTTCTCCCCCGGTGCCGGGGGGACGCCGTGTTTGAGGGCAAAGATAGCCCGCCCCCTATCACCCATCCGGTAGAGGCTCACCCCCCGGTAGAGGTTCATGAGCAGCTCAAGCTCTCCCGTGGGAGGGTGCTCCAGCTCCAGGACCTTAGCCGCCCGCCCATACTCCCCCTCGTGGAAGAGGCTGTAGCCCAGCAGGAAGTCCAGCTCCGGAGCGCTCCCCACCAGCCCCCTGCCCTCCCGGGCAAGCTCCCCAAGCTCGGGGTAGAGCCCCAGTCCCGCCAGGCAGGTTCCCAGCCCCACCACCACCCCAAACAGGTTGGGATAGGTAGGCACCTCCACCACCGGGTGGAGGCGAAAGCGAAAGCGCAGGCTGGGGCAGATGCGAAGAATCCGCTCGCCGGTGGGCTCGCCGATGGTGTGGGCGTGGATGAAGTGGAGGGCGGCCTGCCTGAGCCTGCCGAAGTGCATCGCCAGGGGTGCGGCCATGAGCCGCCCGTCCCTGAACCAGGGGTAGAGGCGGGTCATCTCTCCCGCCACCTCGTCCGCCCCCCGGTAGTCTCTGCGTATCACCAGCTCAACCGCCTCCAGCAGCATCCGCTCCCAGGGGGGAAGGAAGCGGATCTGCCAGGGGTTCAGCCGGATGAGATCGGGGCGCCCGTAGGGGCGCTCGTAGACCTCCACGTCCAAATAGGAGAGGGGAAGCTCCTGCTTCCAGGCCGCCTCCAGATCGGCAAGCTCGGTCAGCACCTCTTCCCCGCTCGGCTCCATCTCCCTCAATCACCTCCCCCCGGAGACCAGCGGTAGAAGGGACGCCAGAGCCTGCGGTAGCGTTCCAGCGCCTCCGGGTCGCGGTGGGCGGTGTGGGTGAGGAGGTAGAAGAGGGATGACTTGGGCAGCCGGTAGAGGGCCTGCCAGGTGCGGGTGAGGGGGTCGCCCCGCTCTCCGGAGAGGTAGAGGTGGGCCACCACCAGGCAGAGCCAGCGCTCCTCCCCAGGTTTAAACCCATCTTCTCCAGCCAGGCGCCCCACCGCCTCCTCCACCCTAAGAAGCTCCCCTGCCCGGGAGAGGTTGCCCCGGGCAAGCTCCCTAAGCCCCAGGAGTTCGCGGGCCAGGGCCACCCCCTCCCCGGCAAGCTCCTCCACCCGCCGCTGCGCTCCCCTGCCCAGCGTCGCCCCCGCCGCCAGGCTGGCCAGGGCGACCAGTCCTCGGGAGCGCTCATCCAGCGGGGGACCGGCCAGGGTGGGCAGTCCCTGCACCGCCTGCACCATCTCCGCCAGCACCCTGAGCCTAGGGGCTAGGTCCGAGAGGCCCTGCTGGGTCTGCCGGTCAAACTCCGCCCGCCCCTTCCGGATCAGCTTGACCAGCCCCAGGGCCAGCTCGGCAAGTTCCCCCGGGTGGGTGGCGCTGAGCTCCTCAAAGGCACTCTGCAGTCGTTCAACATCCCCGGAAAGGACCCCGTCCACCACCCTGAGCAGGCCGACCTCCCCGTCCCCCCTGAGCACCTCTCTGACCAGCTCAAACAGCTCCTCGCTGCGGTCAAACTCCCCCCACTTCCACCGCTCGGCTAGAAGCTGGACCAGCTTCGCCTTAACTCTCAGCTCCAGCCGCTCGGCCCCGGCCGGCTCCTCCCCTTCGTCGGAGTCCCGAGACAACCTCCCCTCAAGCTCCTCCCGCTCGTGGCGAAGTTCCGCCAGCCGGTGGCGGGCCTGCTCAAGCTTCATCTCAAAGTGGTGGCGGGCGCTCGCCCAGCGCCTCACTTCGGGCGGAGGGCTCAGGTGCCAGATGAGCCTCTGGAGCCAGCCCCGGGGCCGGGGCGGGGGGCTTTTCAGATCAAACTCGGCCAGCTCCGCCTCCGCCTCCTCCACCTGAATTAGCGCATCGCGGATCTTTGCCCTGAGGATGCGAAGCTCGTCCCGCATCCTTTGGCGGTGGATCATCTCCCGGCTCCTCCCCCGCCGGGCAAGCCTCAGCGAGCGCCTAAGCAGGGTAAGCTCCTCCTCCACCGGCTGGGGGACAAAGAGCTCCCGGATGAGGTCAATCCACAGCTCCGGGCTGGTGGGGTCAAGCTCCACCCCGCCGATCAGCCCGGCCACCGCCTCCCTGGTCTGCTCCCCCTCCAACCTGCCCGCTAACATAGCACCAAAGTGAGCGGCAAAGCCATTCCAGAAGCGGAGGTGATGGCCGAGCACCCCCTGGAGCTGCCCCGCCTCTCCGACAACGCCCACGCCCTCCACTACCTGGAGCTGGTAAGGGAGATAAATCCCATCCTGGGGCTAACCAGCGACATCTATGAGTTTGGCGCCCGCCACATGCGCGAGGCCGCCCTGCTTGCCCGGCTGATCAAGGAGCGGGAGGTGACCCTCCCCCTGATTGACCTGGGGGCGGGAAGCGGGGTGCTCGGAGTGATGGTAGCGCTAGTCACTGGCCGGCCGGTGGAGTTCTGGGAAAGGAGCGAGCGCAAGTGCGCCTTTCTGGACAGAGTGATCCACGAGCTGGGGCTTTCCGGCTCAGGGGTGGTGATGGTGGACCTTCGCCGCCACCCACCCCTGGGGCGGCCGGTCGCCCTGATGAGCAAGGGGGTGATGCGGCCGAGGAAGCTTGAAAGGTTTACCGCCCGCCTGCTTTCCCCGGCGGGGGGAGAGCTGTGGGGCTTTATTGCTCTTCCGCCCGAGCAGTGGACCCCCGATATAATCGGGGCGCGCGCCAGGCGGTTGGAGCTTTTCCCCTTCCGCACCAAGGGCGGGGCTATACAGACCATCTACCGGGCGCTCTACGGGAATGCTTAGCATCGCCATTGCCAACCAGAAGGGCGGGGTGGGCAAGACCACCACCGCCATCAATCTCTCCGCCGCCCTGGCCGGGGAGGGGTTTCGGGTGCTGCTGGTGGACATTGACCCCCAGGCCAACGCCACCACCGGCCTGGGATTTGGCCTGGACCAGTTTGAGGGCCTGCTTTCCGGTGCCCTGGAGGGCAGGCGCGACCCCCACCAGGCCCTGGTGGAGGTGGAGCGGGAGGGCTTCTGGCTCATGCCCGCCGCCCTGGACCTGGCCAACCTGGAGGTGGAGCTGGTCTCCGCCCTGGCCCGCGAGCAGAAGCTTGCCCGCCTGCTGGGGAGGCTGGAGGAGCGCTTTGAGGTCTGCATCGTTGACTGCCCCCCCTCCCTGGGGCTGCTTACCATAAACGCCCTCACCGCCGCAAAGCGGGTAATAATCCCGGTGCAGACCGAGTTCTACTCCCTGAGCGGACTGGCCAAGATCGTCTCCACCATTGACCAGGTGCGCCTGGAGCTCAATCCCTCCCTCTCCATCATGGGCATCCTGCTTACCATGTTTGACACCCGCACCCGCCTGGCCCACGAGGTGGTGCTGGAGGTGCGCCAGAGCCTGACCCTGCCCGTCTTTGCCACCGTCATCCCGCGAAACGTAAGGCTGGCCGAGGCCCCCTCCCACGGCAGCTCCATCTTCCGCTACGCCCCCAGCTCCAGCGGGGCC
>JALSIF010000074.1 GCA_026981635.1 bacterium
GGGAGACCACGCCATCGTGGGGGTGGCCACCGACAGCGACACTCCACCCACCTCCATCACCTACGTGTGGGACTACGACCTTGGCTCAGGCAACGAGCTCTTCACCGTCCTCGGCCCCACCTTCCTGTTCATCAATGACACCGGCAGTTCCTGGTCTGGTCCCGGGAGCAACCCGGAGATTGACGCCTGGCGCAACGCCTTGGACGGTTACCCCGGCTTCAATAGCTCCAACCCCATCGTTATGGACGCCTCCAGCCTTACCAGCGTAAGCCAGATCCAGGCCTTTGAGCGGGTGGTGTGGATCAATGACTACTCCCAGATGGGTACCTCTGATGCCACCCTCACCGCCAGCGAGGCCAACATCATCAAGCAGTACCTAAACGGCGGCGGCAAGTTTATCCACTTCTCCAGCGCCATCTGGAACACTGGCTTCAGCAACGAGCTGGACATATACGGTGGATCCTTGAGTCGTTTCATCAACCCGCCCCTCTGGGTGGACTTCAACATCCGCGGCTCGGGCGGCTTCCCCGCTGCCCAGGGGAGCTACGGCGGCTACTCTCCAGTAAACTGCACCAACGACTTTACCGGCAACGGCAATAACCGCAGCGCCTGCCTGCAGGCGGCAAGCGGAGTTACCAACGAGGAAACTTATATTTTCCGCTTCTCGTCTACCACCAACAACACCGAGTACATGCCGATGAACTGGCTAAACGGAGGCAACTTTACCAGCGGAAGGCTGTTTGACCGCCAGGGCGGTGGTGCGGCCTACCAGGGCGCCACCCTGTGGAGCGGCTACATGGCCAGAAACTGGCAGGACCAGACCAAGTTCGCCACCTTCATCAAGAACGGCTTGGAGAACATGGACAACCTCTGATTCCCAACTCAGCGAAAGGAGATTGGGGGCTGGGGCCTTTTGGCCCCAGCCCCCTTTCCTTGACACCCAGGGAGAGGCTTCCTAAAATGCCACCTTCCGAGGTTTAGCGATGGCTCTACCCAAACAGAAGACACCCAAAAGCAAGACCCGCAAGCGGCGTACGCAGGCCTTCGTAAACCGCCTCAGGGCGCCTGAGCTTGCCCGCTGTCCCCGCTGCGGCTCCCTGCATCTTGCCCACTTTGCCTGCCCCGACTGTGGCTGGTATGGGGGGAAGCAGGTGACGAGGGAAAACCGCAACCCCCAGAACCGCCAGCTTTAACCCTCCCTTTGGGCAAAAACTCAACAAGAAGGAGACATAAGCCATGAGTGACGAGATCTTCCAGCAGATTAGGGAGATCATTGCCAACAAGCTGTCCATTTCCCCCGAAGAGATCAAGCCTGAAAGCGACATCATGGAGGACCTGGGGGCCGATTCCCTGGACGTCCAGGACCTCATCCTTACCATTGAAGACCGCTGGAACATAGAGTTCCCGGTGGAGGAGGCGGACAAGTTCCGCACCGTGGGGGATGTGGTGGAGGCGCTAAAGAAGCTTGAGGAACAGCGTGCAAGCGGAGGCTAGTCAGGCTAAGCCAGCCTCGCCTATAGCCTGGTAGGCCGAGATAACAATGAGGGCATCTTGCCCATCTGATGGACCACACTTCCCCGGCGGGGTGGGATAGTGCTCCGCCTGAGTGCCATTGTCGTTGACGGCTTTAAGTCCTTCCCCACCCACACCAGAGTAGAGCTTTCTGCCCCCTTCACCTGTCTGGTGGGCCCCAACGGAGGGGGCAAGTCCAATCTGCTTGACGCCATCTACTTTGCCCTGGGCGAAGGTTCCACCCGCCGCCTGAGGGTGGAGCGGATGAGCGAGCTCATCTACCGCGGTCCGCGGGGGGAACGCTCGGTGGCCCAGGTGAGGCTGGAGTTTGTGTTGGCCAGTGAACTGGGCGAAGAGGGGGAGCGGATAGTTCTTACCCGCCGTCTGGACAGCGAGGGCAACTCAGAATACACCCTAAATGGCCGCCCCATCCTCCGCCGTGAGATCGGCCGTCTGCTGGCCTCCTTCCTGGCGGAGGGAGAGCTGGGAGCGGGCATCCCGGGTGTTTTCACCGTCAGCCAGGGGGAGGTGGAGAAGGAGCTTTTGGCTACCCCCCAGGAACTGAGGGAGTTTTTCTTTCGCGCCACCGGGGTGGCTCCCCTGCTTGGCGAGCTTGAACTCGCCGAGGGAAAGCTGGCCGAGGCGGAGAAGGATCTGGCTGGACTCCGCCAAGAAGTGGAGAAGCTTGCTGAGCGGGAGTTTCAACTGCGGGAGGCCCGTGCGCGGCTGCTCCTCAGCCGACTTTATGGCTTGGTGGCGGAGCGTTTTGAGCGGCTGGCTCAGCAGAGTAGGCAGGCCGAAGTGGAGGAGAAACGCCGCCAGCTTGAGGATGAGCTGAGGGAGAAGAAGAGCCAACTGGCTGAGCTTTCCACCCGCCGAGATGAGCTCAGGGAGAGGCTTTCTAACCTGAACGGGGAGCTTTCTAGGCTGAGGGAGGAATATCAGGCAGGACTCAGGCTGATTGCCGAGCTGACCCAGCGCCGGGAGGCTCGCCGCACCCAGTCTGCCCGCCTGGAGAGCACCATCGCCGAACTGGAGCGGAGCCAGCGCGAGATCAGCGAGCAGAGCAATCGGGAGGCAAGCAACCTCAGGTTGGTGGAGGAGAAGCTCGGCCAGACCCTGGCTGAACTGGGCAGGCTGACCAGCGAGCACGAGCAGGCTGTCCAGCTACGCCAGCAGGCTGAACAGGAGCTTGAGGACCTGAAAGAGGAGGCGGCCCGGCGACGCCAGGAGCAGGTGCGCATGAGGGGGGAGCTGGACCAGCTCCGCTCCAGACAGACCCAGATTGACTATGAGCTTAAGGAAATAGCCCGCCAGCGGGATGAGCTGGCTGGCCGAATGGACTCCCTGGGGGAGCGGCTGGAGGCAACCAGAAGGGAGGAGGCGAACCGCCGCAATCAACTTGAGCAGCTGATCGAGGAGCTCACCAGGACTCGCCGACAACTGGAGGAGGATGCCGGGAGGCTGGCTAGGCAGGAGGAGCGACTTGCCCAGCTCACCGAGGAGCAGAGAGAGCGGGCCAGCCGGGAGGGAGCCCTGCGCCTGGAAGCGGAGATGATCAGGCTGAGGCTCTCCCAGCAGAGCGAGGGGAAGGGAGTGGAGAAGTCCTGCCCACCGGGAGGGGTCCCCCTGCTGGAGCGCTTCCCCCTTGAGCGGGCCTTGCTGGCACGATGGTCCCTCATCCTTGCTCCCCTGCAGCACTCCTTCTTGGTTGAAAAAAGTCCCCCCGGGGAGGAGGAAGCCGGTGGGGTGCTGATCCCCTCCTCCCTGCCAGAAATGCCGCTGGAGGAGAAAGGGGAGCGGGGGGCAAGGCTGCTTTCCCGCCAGACTGGGCTTTCCCTTCCCCTCTGCCGACTGCTGTGGAGGTACTGGGGGGAGATGGAGCTGGTGGAGCTGGAACCAGCGGATGCAG
This sequence comes from bacterium, assembly GCA_026981635.1. GTDB lineage: Bacteria > 4484-113 > 4484-113 > JALSIF01 > JALSIF01 > JALSIF01. The sequence goes on from JALSIF010000074.1 coordinate 3,425, forward strand.
GCCGGCGCTCGCGGGAGAATCTCTCCACCCTGGTCTCCACCCGGGGCGACTTTGTGGCCAAGGGGGGAATTTTGTTCTGGCGAGGTGAGCTGGCAGGGATGGAAGAGGCTGAGCTGTCAGAACGCCTTGCCCGGCTGGAGGAAGAGCTTGCCCGGATCAGCGATCAACGGAGGGAAGGGGAGGCCGAGGTTAGGCGGGCAAGCCATAGGGTTGAGGAGATGCGCCGTCATCTCCTCGCCCGCCGGGAGCATCTGGCCCGCTTGGAGGAGCGAGACCAGGCCCTAAGGCGTTCCCTAGATCAGTATGCCAGCCTGGTGGGAAGCCTTGCCACCGAGCATGAACTCACTAGCCAGGCCATGGCCAAACTGGCCCGGCGGGAGACCGAGCTCAGAGAAGAGCAAGAGGTGTTCAGCCGACGGACGGCCGACCTTGAGGAACAGCTTGCCGAGGTGGAGCGAGCGCTGGAAAGTCTGCTTGAGCGGGTTGCCGAGGCGGAGCAGAGACTGGGCACTCTGCAAAGCAGGGAGAGCCACATCGGAGGGGAGGTGGAGAAGTTTGCTGAGCGCAGGGCAATGCTGGAGAGCCACCGAAGGGAGCTGGTGGGTCGCTTGGAACAGCTCGGTGAGAGGCGCACCGAGGTGGAGGAGACTCTGGCAGAGGCAAGGAGAGAGCTGGATGAGCTGGCTGGTGAGGAGGATGACGAAATGGAGCGGCTGGTCCGCCAGACCCGCCTGCGGGTTGAGGAGCAAGCCGGGCAGGTTGGAAGGCTTGAGGCCGAGGAGCGGGAACTTCGCCAAAAGCTTGCTCTGCTTGAACCCCAGCTTGAGACCCTGAATCGGGAGGTTGCCCAGCTGGAAGGAAAGATTGCCCGCCTTTCGGGTTGGCTGGAATCTTCCCGCGAGTCACTCTTGGAAGAGGGCGAGGAGGGCGACGAGCTGACCGGTGAGCTCTCCCAAGCCCTGGGCGAAAGACTCCCCCCCGCCTCCCTCCCCCTTCCCTCTTCCCTGCCTACCCTGGATGAATACCTCCCTTTGGTCAATCAGAAGCTGGCCG
>JALSIF010000075.1 GCA_026981635.1 bacterium
AGGGCGGGGGGGAGGTGGTGGGGGGGCAAGCCTCATGGCGGTAGACCGGCTGGTGGAAGCACCCGTAAGGAGGGAGGAGAGCCTGCGGAGATGAGGCGGAGCAGGTGAGGGTGGACGGTGGAGGATGATTGAGGGTAGTGTGCCGGCGAGGCGGTGGATGGGGAAGGTGGGTTCTTCTTGCGGGCCTACCCGCACTGCCGGAGTTGGGTCGGTGCCGCTTATGCGCCATACCCTGGTTCGCCCAAACAGGCTAGCCGTTATCTCTCCTAGCCTCACCGCTTGCCTCGCTGTCCAGCAGGCGCATCACCCGTTCAATCCGCTCCAGGGGTTCCACCAGGTCAAGCAGTGCCCCCAGTTGGGTGAGGGTGCGAGCAATGGTCTCCACTGCTCCCCGGTCGGTTCCCTCCCTTACTTCCATCTCCAGCGGGCTGCCCAAGTCGGTGGTCTGGACCAGGTAGGTGGATTGGCGGATCTCCTTCAGATCGCCGGCCCCACCTAGGGGCTGGGCATCGCTGCGGCGGAGGATGATGGCGGGGTGCTGGGGGGTGCCCAGGGTAAGTAGGCAGGGTTCACTGACCACCAGGAGACCGAACTCCTGCTTGAGCTCCCCCAGCAGGGTCTGGCCGATGACCCGGGTGCGAAGGTGGAAATCCAGGGTAGGGCCGTAGAGGGCCCGCTGAATGCGGGTGGGGGTGACCGGATCGGTATAAAGGAAATCCAGGGGCAGGCCGCTTTGGTCAATCAGGAGCAGGCCTCCCCGCAGTCCCTGGGGCTGTTCAAGGATGCTTAGGTAGGCCAGATTCACGATCCCTTCTTCCTCATCTGGTGGGGGGTGCTCCCCCGGCGGGGAGCCGCCACCAGGGTGGCCTCAAAGAAGACTGCGGTAAGCATTCCCTCCTCCTCCAACCGGCTGAGCACCTCGGGAGTTAGGGGGTTGCCCTGGGCCACGATCAGTTCACCATCCCTGGCGTAGATGTTGCGGTGGGCGGGGCGGCCGGAGAGCCAGCGCAGCTTGCGCTCCTCAAAGGCGCGGGCGGGGGAGCTTTCCCCCTCCCCGTCGGCGGTGGCTGAGGCGGATTCCCTCTCGCGGGCCTGCTCCAGCCGCAAAAGCCTCAGCTCCTCCTGGTGGAGGGGATCGGGCTCAATGACCAGCGCATCCTCGCCCAGGGAAACCACCTCCACCAGCTGGAAGGTTCGCCGGCTGCCCCTCAGCTGGGTGTGTACCTCAACCAGCTGGCCGATCTCCGGGGAGGGCTGGTCGGAGGAGGTACGGGCGAGGAAGGTGTAGTCGGCAAGCATGCCCAGGTAGATGCCGCCAGAAGTGAGCACCACCCGACCGAGGGGTTCGCGGCGCGAATAGAGCAGGTTTTCCCGGCCGGCGTAGTCTTCAAAGTCCAGCCGGGTGGGGTCAAGGAAGTTGACCCGCTCGGGGGTGGGGATGATGGCCTCTTCCAGGGGAACGGCAAAGCCGGAGCGCCACCAGGAGGGGGGTGCGATGCCCAGGTGGGTCACCCGGTCGGCCGGACCAATCACCAGGTCGCGCACCGTACCAATGAACTTCCCCGTGTCCAGGTCGTAGGCCGGAGCACCGATCAGGCTTCCCGCCCTGATCCGACTCAGCTCCCTTGCTCCTCCCACCACAGAGTCCATTCTAGACCACGATCTCCACCCGGGGGAGGGGAAGTGGAGTGGACCTGCTTGCCAGGGAGGGGACAGGCTTTCTCCATCCTTGGCGGCGGCGTCGCTCCCGTTCCCGGCGAAGTTGCATAAGCAGCGACTCGGAGATCTCCACCACGGTGGAGGAGAGGAGGCGGCTTTGCTGGTAGTTGAGATCGCTTGTCTGGTGGGGGACGATCTGGTTCTGGTTGATCTCCAGTCGGATGGTCTCCTGAAGGGTTGGGATCATGGAGATAAGCTGGGCCACCTCAATGGGCAGGCTCATCAGAAGATCCCCTCCTCAATGAAGGCCCTGAGCTCCTCCCTCAGGCGGGCCAGGGCGGCGGCATGGATCTGGCAGATGCGCGATTCGGTGAGCCCGAGCATCTTGCCGATCTCCTTTAGGGACATGCCCCGGTTGTAGTAGCACTCCAGGACCAGTTTCTTGCGCTCGTCCAGCCTCTCTATGGCCAGCTTCAGACAGCGGCGGAGATCGTTTCGCGCCACCTCAAGGGCCGGATCGGCATCCTCTGCCACCGGCTCAATCATGCTCCCCTCCTCGGTCTCCAGGTCGCTAAAGCCGATCACGGTGAGGCTGGAGATCTCACTCAGCAGCTTGCGGTAGTCGGCGAGACTCATGCCCAGGTGCTCGGCGATCTCCTCGTCCTTGGGCGGCCGGCCCAGCTTCTGTTGCAGCTCAAGCTCCGCCTCTCCCACCTGGCGGGCCTTGCGCCTGAGGGAGCGGGGGGACCAGTCAAGCTTTCTCAGGTAGTCAACGATCTGGCCGCGGATGCGGATGGAGGCGTAGGTCTCAAACTTCACGTGGCGCTCGGGGTCAAAGCGATTGAAGGCGTCAATCAGCCCCAGGCGGCCTTCGGCGATGAGATCCTCCCGCTCCACCGAGGGGGGAAGGTCCACCATGATCCGTGCCACCACATACTCCACCAGATAGCTGTACTTGTCCAGCAGCTGCTGAATCTCCTGCTGGTGCTCGTCAAGCTGGTAGCGGTAGCGAAGCTCCATGCTCACTGCTGGCCCTCAGCCCTCGCCTCGGGGGAGGCGGAAATGGTTTCCTGTTCGGTGGCCTCGGTCTGGGGTGGGGTGGTGGGCTGGGTTGGGGGAGGGGTCTGCTCCCCTTCCCGGGGGGAGGGTGAGCGGCCAGCCCGGCGTTCGCGCAGTTCCCGTTCCTTCTGCTCCAGTTCCTCGGCACTGACCCCGGAGAGCTCCTCGGCGGTGGGCAGGGAGAGGATGATCAGGTGGTGGACCAGGTATCCCCCCAGGGTGAAGGCGCCGGTGTAGAGGATTCCCCGGGCGGCAACCGTAAGCTCGGCCCCCGGGTTAAGCAGGGCGGCTACCAGGGTGGTAAAGATGCCGATGATAAGGGGGAGAAAAACGAAGATCAGGACGGAGATCTCCCGAAAGGAAACCAGCTGAAGGCCGGCATAGACGATGCGCCTACGCTGTTCAATGAGTTCCCTTCTGGTCTTACTGGCCACCGCTTATGGGCAGATTCTATCCGATGGGGGCCAGGCTAGCCAAACAGGCGGGAGAGGAATCCTCCCCGGCGAGTGAGGGACTTGCCGGAGAGACGGGCGGCCATCTGGCGGATGGCCACTGCGGCGGGATCGGAAGGGGCGAGGCGCAGGAGGGGGCGCTGGGTGCGCACCGCCCGGTCAACCCCCCGGCTGCGGGGAACTACCCCCAGCAGGGTGGCCGATACCCCCAGGTGGCGACCGATGACCGAGCTTAGGCGCTGGTAGGTTGAGGTGCCCTCCTCGTAGCTGCGGGCCAGATTGATGACCAGGTGGATGCGGGAGGTGGGTCGGGTGGAGAGCAGGATCTTCAGGAAGCTGTAGGCATCCACCAGGGCGGTGGGCTCGGGGGTGGTGACCAGGATAAGCTGGTCGGCCGCCCCCGCCAGGCGCAGGGTGGAGGGGGAGGCGCCCGCCGAACAGTCCACCAGCAGGTAGTCGCTAAGCCGGACAAGCTTACCCAGCTCCGTCCGCAGTCGCTCGTAGCGACTGGGGGAGAGCTCAGTCAGCTCGGCGATGCCGCTGCAGCCTGGAAGTAGAAGGAAGCCCTCCTCCACCCTGACCAGGGCATCCTCCAGGCTGGCTTCCCCGCGGACCACCTCGGGCAGACCGCGGCGGGGAGTGATGCCCAGCAGGGTGTCCAGGTTGGCCATCCCCAGGTCGGCATCCAAGCCGCAGACCCTAAGTCCCAAGTCGCTCAGGGCGAGGCCCAAGTTCAGGGTGAGAAGACTCTTTCCCACGCCGCCCTTGCCGGAGACCACCGCCAGGGAGGTGAGCTGGTCGGCAACTGCCCCCGGGAGGGGTGGGCCCGGCCGGTCTGCTGGCCGTTGGTTGCGGGCCAGCTCACGCAAGGGGGCGGCTTGATCCTTGGCCGTCATGGGTTAGAACTTGCCCGTCTCCATCCAGCGGGAGACGAACGCCAGGTCGGCCACCCTGAGGTCGTCGGGCACCTCCTGGCCGACGGTGAAATAGCTGATGGGCTTTCTGCACATCTGGTTGATGTTGTAGATGGTGCCCAGGGAATTGGTCTCGTCCAGCTTGGAGAGGATCAGGTAGTCAAAGCCGATCTCACCGAAGTTTTTGAGCACATGGCGGATGTCGTCGCGCTTGGTAGTGGTGTCAATCACCAGATGGATCTCGTCGGGAGGATGGGCCTCAAAGTAGCCGGCAAGCTCCCCTATCCTCTCCTGATCAAAGGTGGAGCGACCGGCAGTGTCAATGAAGGTGATCTCATACTGCTCCCGGTGGCGGGCCATCACCTCGTCAAACTCGGCC
>JALSIF010000076.1 GCA_026981635.1 bacterium
TCTTTCCGATCAGCTCCTCGTAGGCATCCTTGCTGCGGATCTCGTAACCGGCGGCAAAGCCGTGGCAGGTGTCCCAGCAGATCCCCACCCGGTGGCGGTATTTCTCGTCCACCCCCTCAATCATCTCCTTTAGCTGCTCAATGGTGTAGCCCAGTTGGCTTCCCTGGCCGGCGGTGTTTTCAAGCAGCACGATCACCTCGGTCTCCTCAGTGGCCGAGGTGATCACGTTTAGGCCCTTGATGATCTTTTCTATTCCCCAGGCCTCCCCCTCGCCCAGGTGGGCGCCGGGGTGGAAGTTGAGATATTCAATGCCCAGCTGGTGGCAGCGGCGGATCTCCTCAATCAGGGCGGCCTTGCTCTTCTTGCGGATCTCCTCCTTGGCGCTGGCCAGGTTGATGAGGTAGCTAGAGTGGACCACGATGGGCAGGGTGAGGCCGTACTCCCGGCGGGCCTGCCTGAACTTTTTTATCTCCTCCTCAGAAAGCTTCTTGGCAAACCACTGGCGCTGGCTCTTGGAAAAGATCTGCAGGGCGCACCCGCCCACCTCCCACAGGTGGATAAAGGCCTTGTAGAGGCCGCCGGCGATGGAGGTGTGGGCGCCCAGGTTGTCGCCGTACTCGGCGATGGGGTTCTTGCCCTCAAGCTCTTCAAACATCACCTTACTCCCAGCACCAGCCTGGCGATGGGCTCCCAGGCAAAGTTGACTATCAGGATAGCGCTTAGGGCGTGGAGGGTGAGGGCGGGAAGGAGGCTTCTTCGGGTGAGGGTGAGAAGGCCGGCAAGAAGACCGTAGGCCACCCCGAAGAGGAAGCCCGCCGGTCCGGCGGGAAAGCCCACCAGGAAACTCACCCCATAGGCCAGGGCGGAGAGCACCAGGGCGGCCTCCGCCCCCACCGCGGGGATGAGCAGGCCGAGCAGCAGGCCGCGGTAGGCAAGCTCCACCGCCAGACTGCCCAGCACCGCCCAGCTGGTCAGGGCGGCCATGAGGACCGGCATCTCGCCGTTTTCCACCGTGGGGGAGAGGGGCGGGCCGGGGATGAAGACCAGCCGGTAGAGGGCAAGGAGCACCGCCAGGGCCACGGTGAGGTAGAGCACCCGGCTCCACCACTCCTCGTCGGGCAGGGCGACAAAGAGGGCGTAGGGGCCAAGCCTTCCGCGAAGAAAAAGGACGAGAAGAACTAGCAGGCTGGCGGCGAGCAGGGCGGGGAGGGAGGCGGTATCGGGGGCGACGGTAAGGGGGCGAAGGGCGGGGGAGATGTCGCCGGCAAGCAGACGAGCACCGGCAAGCTGGGCCCCCATGATGAGGGAGAGGGCTGAAAGGGCCAGGGGACCGTGGCGGGATGCCAGCAATACACCGATAAGGCCCGCTGTGGTGAGAGCCAGGCCCAGGTAGAGGAGGAGGGCGTGGGAGGTCTTCTGGCCCACCAGGAGGGAGAGGCCCATGCCGGTTTCCGGCAGGGCGGAAAGGAGCAGGATGGCCAGGGGGAGGAGGAAGAGGTAGGCGGGGCTCCGCTCGCCCAGGGGAGATCCCTCAATCTCCGGCTGGTGGTGGGGTGATGGCGGTCGGTGGTGGGTATCTCTGTTTTGGTAGTTCACCCCTATAATCGGTCCTCCCGGAAGCTTTCCCTAACTTGCTGATTTGAGCCCATGGAAGAGAGCCGGTCAGAGGAGCAGATTCTAGATGTCCCCCGCGGGGAGGCGGAAAGCCCGGCCTCCCAGCTTGCGGTGGAGGGCCGCGAGCGGCTGGAGAAGGTGGTTGAGCTGTGCAAGCGGCGCGGTTTCGTCTTCCCCTCCGGCGAGCTCTACGGGGGCATCCAGGGCTTCTGGGACTACGGCCACTATGGGGTGGAGCTGAGGAGGGCGATCAGGGACTTCTGGTGGAAGCGGGTGGTGGAGGAGCGCGAGGACGTGGTGGGGCTGGACAGCGCCATCATCACCCACCCCGAGACCTGGGTGGCCAGCGGCCACGTGGGGGCCTTCCACGATCTTATGGTGGACGACCTGGACACCAAGGAGCGCTTCCGCCTGGACAACCTGCGCTGGCAGAAGGAGGAGCACTTCTGGGAGGCGGTAAAGCTCCTTGAGGCGGTGGGGGAGGAGGGCTTCTGGCAGGCGGTGGAGGAGAGGCTCGGCTACATCCCCGCCTCGCCCACCACCGGCAACCACCGCTTTACCCCGCCGCGGCGCTTCAACCTGATGTTTAAGACCTTCGTGGGGCCGGTGGAGGACGAATCGTCGCTGGCCTGGCTTCGGCCGGAGACCTGCCAGTCCATCTTCCTCCACTTTGATGATGTGGTCACCGTAAACCGCATGCGGGTCCCCTTCGGCATCGCCCAGGTGGGCAAGGCGTTCAGAAACGAGATCACCCCCCAGCGCTTCATCTTTCGCAGCCGGGAGTTCGTCCAGATGGAGCTGGAGTTCTTCGTCCACCCGCAGGATAAAGAGCGCTGGTTTGACTACTGGCTGGAGGAGCGGGAGCGCTGGTATAGGGAGCTTGGCATCCGGGGGGAGAACCTGCGCCTTCGGCCCCACCGGCAGGACGAGCTGGCCCACTATGCGGAGCGCTGCACCGATGTGGAGTACCGCTTCCCCTGGGGCTGGGGGGAGCTGGAGGGGATCGCCGACCGGGGCGACTTTGACCTGCGCCAGCACCAGGAGCACTCGGGAAAGTCGCTGGAGTACTTTGACCAGGAGCGGGGGGAGAAGTACCTGCCCCATGTGGTGGAGTGCTCGGCGGGGCTTGACCGGACCATGCTGGTGGTGCTGTTGGATGCCTACGATGTGGACCTGGCGGAGACCGGTGCGGAGGCGCGCCAGGCGGGCCGGGCGGAGGTGGAGCCGAGGGTGGTGATGCGCTTCTCGCCCCGGGTGGCGCCCATCCAGGTTGCGGTGCTGCCCCTTAGGAAGAACCGCCACGGGGAGCAGGCCCGCCGGCTGTCGGCTGAACTTCGGCGCTACTTCCGGGTGGAGTATGACGATGCCGGCTCCATCGGGCGCCGCTACCGCCGCCAGGACGAGATCGGCACCCCCTTCTGCCTCACCTGGGACAACCAGAGCGACGAGGACCAGACGGTCACCGTGCGCGACCGGGACAGCCGTGAGCAGGTCAGGGTGGCAGTGGATAAGCTTCGGGACTACCTGGAGGAGAAGTTTCAGCTCTAGCTCGGCGGCTTCAGCCTAGCTGCCAGATGAGCCACAGGCCCACGTCCTCCCCGCCGCCAGGCAGGGGGCGTTTGCCCGCCGCGATGGCAACCAGCCTGCTCCCCGTCCAGATGAGGTCCAGGGAGTTGTTTACCGTATAGCCGGTCTTTAGCCGTCCCGCCCTGATGGTGGTGGGGTCGCTGGGGGTGCCCTGGGCGAAGGGGTCAAAGAGGACGAGGTCGTAGGTGAGGTCGTCGGCCGGGTCGGTGGCGTAGCTCAGGAAGGCGGCCCTGGCCCGGCTGCCGGTGGAGGCCAGGCCCAGCCTGTGGGTGAAGAAGGAAAGCTCGTTGCCCAGCTCGTCGCGGGGCGGGGAGTAGCCTACCTCCCCCAGGCTCATCCACTGGAGGCCGTCGGTGGAGGCCCGCATCCTCACCCGGTGCATCAGGCCGCTGCCGCCGTACTCCACGAAGTAGCCCACCACCGCCATCCCGTCGGAGAGCCAGGTGATGCGGGGGTGGGAACCCAGGTCGGTGGGGTCGGCCCCCTCGGCATCGCCGTCAATGGGCAGGCGGGTCCAGGAGCCGTCGCTGTTGCGGCGGGCGTACCACAGGTCGGCCAGGTTCTGGAAGTCGTCGCCGGTCTGGCTGTCGCCGATGGAGCGGTAGTAGAGGAGAACCGGTTTGGACGGGTCAAAGGCGGCGCCGGCGGGGGCGATCTGGGCATCCAGCTCAAAGCCGTTGTTGTTGGAGTCGTCCACCAGCTCCTGGGCGCGCGGGTCGGGGCCGGCGGGGTCAAACAGGGCGTAGGTGTCGTAGGTGGCCTGGGGAGGCACATCCCCCGAGGGGCCGGTGAACTTGCTGAGGCCAATAAGCTCACCCACCGCCGCATCAAAGGCCACCGGCAGCTCCTCGCCGGCGGGCTGGTCAAAGGTGAGGCGGGTGTTGGTCCAACTTCCCGGGCTTGTGCGGGTGGCCCGGTAGATGTCAAAGCGGAAGAAGGGCTCAGGGTCACCGGGGCCGCTGGGCGGGTCGGGGTCGTGGCCGTAGATCACCACCGGCGTCCCCTCCTCCATGGCGATGGCGACCGGCCAGACGGTGGGGCTGGTTAGGTTGTCCACCCGCTCAAAGGCGTCGGTGGTAAAGCCGGTGGCGGTGAGGGTCAGCTCCAGGTACCAGACCCCCTGCTCGGTGGAGACTACCCCGGCCAGGGTGTCGCTGTCCAAGGGGACAAAG
>JALSIF010000077.1 GCA_026981635.1 bacterium
CGGCTCACCTTTGAGTTTCCGCCCCAGGTCTGGTTTGCCATGGTGAGCGCACCGGTGGACCCCACCGACTTCACCCTGACCGACTCACCCACCGACCTGGTAGACAGCTCCTTTGCCGGCAAGCTTCCCAATCCACCCTTCTTTGAGCCGGAGGGCGACCGGGTGGCCTTCGTCTATGTGAGCCAGACCGACCCGCCCGTCTACACCCTGGTGGTGCAGGACTTCACCAACCCGGCCGTCCCCACCCCCACCCTCAACGACTGGCCGGGGGACGGCAAGGCGGCCTTCAGCCTCTCCTGGGTGGACGCCGACCACCTCCTCTCCCTCACCGGCGACCAGGACCCCGGCTTCATCCTCTCCAGCATCCCCGCCCCGGGCACCCACTTCGTCCGCCGCGGCCCCGGCTGGCAGACCTACCAGGCGGCCGCCGATGGCAAGGTGGTAAGTGGAGTGGGGGACGAGCTTTGGGTCTACCCCAAGCCCACCGAGCAGGCCTTTCTGCAGGAGGATGACGCCACCAAAGTTTCTACCGGAGTGGGGGCCGACCTGGTGATGCTGATGCTGCCCGGGACCTTCGCCTACCCGCCGGCTAGCTAGCTCCAGGCTCTCAGTCTGCCTGGTGGGAGCTGGCAGTTTCCTCTCTGGGAAAGGCTTTATTTGCTTCCCTGGGCCGAAGCTGTTTTGCCCTCCCGATCTGGGTGCGAAGGCAGGGGCTAGCGGATCAGGGCGGGAAGGTTGATGAATAGGCTGCGGGAAAATTCGGTTAGCACCCGAAGCATAAAGGGGCCAAAGACGATGAGAGCGAGGGCGGTGGCGATGATCTTGGGCACGAAGGCCAGGGTCTGCTCCTGGACCGAGGTCACCGCCTGGAGGATGGAGACGATGAGGCCCACCACCAGGCTGATGACGAGGATGGGCCCGCCCACATAGAGGGCCACCATCACCGCCCGGGTCCCAATGTCCAGATAGACGCTTTCCACCCTGGGGGATTGTACCTCAGGTTCATACCCCTAGCCTTCCCTCCAGTTTGGATGGAGAGTGTTGAAAAATGATTAGGCTTAGATTATACTGCATTTATGGCGCGTGTGCCCATAAGGGGAATTGCTGAACAGGTTGGCGTAAGTCTGACTATCCCCTATGCCCGTCTTTTGGTCAGATACCGGCTCAATGAGCAGGTCCGGGTAAATGGTTTTTGGGGAGGCCATTTGAAGAGTGCCATGGGCAGGGCGCTGCGGGAGACATCCTGCGTCTTTCCAGGTGCACCCTGCCGCCATTGTCTGCTCAGGTTTGACTGTGCCTTCGCCAGCACCTTCTATTCCTTTGTACATCCGATGGATTCCCGGCCGGTTTCACCCCGGGGAATTACCACAAACCGTCCGCATACCTTTGTAATGCGTCCCGCCGCCAGCCTGGAGGATGAGCTCGGAGAAGGGGAGATACTGGAGTTTCAGCTTCTGCTGCTGGCTGAACAGCTTGATCGCCAGGGTTGGTGGATCGCCTCCCTGGTGCGCCTGGCCGAGGTGGGCCTCAGGAGGAGAGGGAATCCCATGGAGCTTGTGGAGATAAAGCAGCTCACCGAGGCTGGTCCGCTGGAGATCTACCAGCAGGGAAGCGACACCTTCTCTCCCCTGGTGGTGGAGGAGCTTGAACTCCCCCTCATGGAAATGGGCCGCCGGGAGCCCACCTACCGCCTCCAGATTGAGGCCCTGACCCCCGTCAGGCTTAGGGTAGACGGCACCGAGCCCGTCCGCCCCACTCCCTTGTACCTTTGGAGAGCGGTCATTCGCCGGGTGAAGGGGATGGCCTCATCCCTTGGTCTCAGCCTTCCGGGTCCCCAGGTGATCCACCCCTACCCGGCCGACCCCCTAGCCTGGGAGATGATTGACCAGTATCGCTGGAGCAGTACCCAGAAAAGAAAGCTACCCGCCGGAGGGTACAGAGGAAAGTTGTCGCTTAGGGACGTGCCAGCAGAGCATGTGGGATGGTGGATTATGGCCGGTGCGCTGGGGGTGGGGAAGCTCGCCACCTTTGGCATGGGAGCCCTCAGGGTGAGGGTAGAAGAAGAGGGAAAACCTATCAGAAAGGAGAACTTGCATGACGGAAGAAGTTGAAAAGGGACAGCAGCTTTCCGGAAAAGTGGCCTACGTTTCAACCCTGGGATTTTCCCCCGAGCCGGTGGTACTTGGGCTGATGTACGTCTTTCGCCATGAGGAGGAGTTGGACAAGGTGGTGGTCCTCTACGGTGGGCCAAGGTCCAAAAAGCCCGCCGGAGAGCCCATCGGCAGAGAGGTCACTCCCCCTCCCCCCATTGAGCGGCAGGCCCAGGGAGGCCCAGTTCACATTCCGCCCTCTGAGGGAGCCGCCAGCATCTGCAGGGTGGTTTCCGGAAGGGGAATCGCCTGCGAGATGATCCCCATCATGCACATTGAGAACCTGCGCGACACCCTCAAGCAGACCTGGGATGTCCTAAAGAAGCTCTACCGGGACGGCTTTAGGAAGTTCTGGCTCAACTACACCACCGGCACCCGGGTGATGAGCGTTGCCCTGGTGACCGCCGGTGTCTCCTTGGCCCAGCAAACGGCAGAGCTGATCAGCGAAAAGAGGGGGGAGCTCAGCGAAGAGGAGCTGGCCGGTCTGGAGGTGGAGATCCAGTCCATCTATGTCCTGCCCAAGTTTGACCAGCGGGGCAGGCCGGTTCCGGGAGGGGAGACCATCCACACCTTCAGACTGGTTCCCCTCTCCCTTCCCAGGCAGGCAATGAACGGCGAATAGTGATCGTCTACATCACCGACCCCCGGGCGGTTGTCACCAAGGCGGGCAGGAGAGTGGTGGTGGAGGTGGAGGGCGAGGATAGGGCCACCTTCCGGCTCAAGGACCTGAGGGCGCTGATGCTGCTTGGGCCGGTGGAGGTCACCACCCCCGCCCTGGTGGAGCTTTCCCGGGCCGGGGTGGAGGTGGCCTTCCTCACCTCCCGCGGCAGGCTGGTCTGCCAGCTTACCCCTCCCTCACCCAAAAACGTTGACCTCCGCCTGAGGCAGTTTCACTGCCATCACGACCCGGAGTTCACCGTGGAGCTGGCCCGCCTCATCGTCTCCCGCAAGCTTGCCGCCATGCTGGACCAGGTGCAGAAGGCGGCCCACAACCGCTCATCGGGGAGGCTGCTGGAAATCTACCGGGGACTTAAGGAGTTTCGCCGACCCCTTGCCCAGTCCACCGACCTGGCAGAGATCAACGGCATTGAGGGGGCATCGGCCAGACTCTACTTCTCCGGCTTTGGTGAGATGGTCACCAACCCCCACTTCGCCTTCAGCGGCCGCACCCGGCGTCCCCCCCGCGATCCCGTCAATTCCCTCCTCTCCCTCTTCTACTCTCTCCTTACCACCGAGCTCAACGGCTATCTGGATGGGGTGGGCTTTGATCCTGCCATCGGCTTTCTTCACCGTCCCGAGTTTGGCCGGCCTTCTCTTGCCCTTGACCTGATGGAGCCCTTCCGCCCCGCCCTAGTTGACCGTTTCGTGCTGCGGCTGGTAAACCTGCGCCAGGTAAGGCCGGAGGAGTTTGTGCGCCATCCCGACGGAGGGGTCACCCTGACCAGGCCGGCCCTGCGCAGGGTGCTCTCCTTATGGGAGGAGTATCAGAGCCGCCCCCTGGGCCAGGGTGGGGAGAGCTGGCAAAAGAGGCTGGAGTCGGTACCCCGCCTGTTTGCCCGCTACCTGCGGAATCCGTCCGGAGAGGAGATCTATCCATGGCTGAGGAGCTGAGGTTTACCCTGGTCACCTACGACATCGTTGATGATCGGCGCCGCCTCAAGGTGGCGAAGATCATGGAGGACTTTGGGGAGCGGGTCCAGTATTCAGTCTTTGAGTGCTTTCTGACCAGGCGCCAGCGGGAACTTCTCATACGGAGGCTCAAGGGGGTGATCAATCAGGAGGAGGACTCGGTGCGCATCTATGACTTGGGCTCTCTTGACCCTATGGACATTGAGGTGATCGGGTCGGGGAAGGTGCCGGAGGAGCCGGCCGACTATGAGGTCATCTAGTGACTTGACAGGGTGGGGGAGGGGGGGTAATATCTGGCCGTCCGTAGCTTGGCAAGCTGGCTGGGTTTCCTTCTAACCGACTGAGCGAGAATAAGAGGGAAACAATTAATAAAGTTCATAACCAGCTCTGCCCTTATGGGGAGCGGAAGTTTCTAACCGGGGTTGAAAGGGGCCGAAAAGAGGGGCCGGATAGAGGAGGTTAGAAAAAGGTGCCCTGTCGGGGCGCTTCTGGAGCGGCCTGGCAGGGGTTGCTATTCAAATCATTGCCCCGATTCAAGGGGATTACGACGTAAAAAAAATAC
>JALSIF010000078.1 GCA_026981635.1 bacterium
AAACACCACCCTAAATGCCGCCTGGAAGAAGGCGTCGGTGGGCTTTACCGCCACCTCCACCCTAATGTCCCCGTCCTCCTGGGTGACCACGCTTATGGCAAGCGGGTTCTCCTCCACCGAGACATTTAGCGTCTTGGTCTGGTCCCCCAGGGTGACCTGCACCCCATAGGTGCCGGGCGTGTCGGGCAGGGTCCAGTAGAGGCTGTCCCCCACCATCACCGTAGGCCCCGCCTGGGAGCTTGCCCGGGTGAAGAGGTCAGGCCCCGCCGGCGGGGTGGCAGAGAGGGTGCCCGCCCCCACCGTCCAGGTGGCGTCTCCCTCGGGGCGCTGGCCCACAAAGGTAAAGCTAACCCGGACCGTGTTGCCGGCAAAAAGCTCCGCCGGCTCAAGCTCAATCCCGGTGATGAGGAAGTTGCTCGGCTGCCTGTCTCCGCCCCCTCCCCCGCCGCCGCAGGCCATTATCAGCCCCAGGCCAAGCAGAATGGAAAGCGCCACCGACCAGACCCGAACCGCCTTTGCCATGGTGTGACCTCCGCCTAAATCTTACCCCCCTCCGCCCGGGGCCAGCCCACCCCCCGCTCGTGCTAAGCTCGCCCCGGTGCGCATCGGCATCTACCACCCCGAGCTGGTCCTGCGCGACGTGGGCGCCACCCTGGAGGAGATGCTGGCCCGCTTCGTGGAGGCCCGCGCCCGACGCCTGAGCCTCGCCAAGGCCGGCGGCATCCCCGGCACCCGCCTCATCCAAAGCTCCACTGAACTCAGGGAGGTTCGCCTGGCCGAGCTTGGCAGGCGGGAGATCATGCCCGGCGAGGATGAGCTGGGTGAGTGGGGAAGCTGGCTTCGCCGCCAGATCATCCGTCCCAGCCGCCAGCTAAGAAAGGAGATCGCCGGCGCGGTGCTTGACCAGCGGTTGCCCCTGCGGGGGGAGACCCGCCGCCTGCTCATTGAGATGTTTGAGCTTCTCCTCTTCCCCCTAAGCGGTAAGACCATCTTCCAGACCACCTGGCTGGAGCTGCTTGAGCTTATAAACCGCCTCTTCTACCAGCGGGGGCTGGTTGAGGCCCAGACCGCCGAGGAGCTCATCGGCCGGGTGGCCCTAGCTCCTCCCCCCCGGCCCCGCCAGACGGTGGTGGTTAGCGGCCTCTACCCCTTTCTCCCCCCCGACCTCATGCTCATCGCCTGCCTGGACCACCGCCGCCCCCTCCTCTCCTCTGGCCACGTCTGGCTGGACTTTGACCTGCCCCATGGACACGGCCAGGACGCCCGGGTGGGCTTCTTTATGAGCCCCGACGAGGAGGAACTGGTCGGGCGGGAGGGGCTCTCTCCCCTGGTGGACACCATCGCCCGCCGCCTGCGCGAGCCCTGGCTGGGGGAGCTTTTTGGTTGAGAACGGCCGTCCAATCTGGTAGACTTTCTTCCCTGCCCGAACTGTCGCTTGCTATCCGTATGATTCAAGCCGAAGTTGGGGTGAAGCTAGCGTGAGAAAGCCCGGCACACTGGAAAAGCCCCCCTTGGGGACCCGCTCAGTCGGCGAGGGCCACATCGTGGTCATCTCCGGCCCCTCCGGAGTAGGCAAGGGAACCATCATCAAGAAGCTGATGGAGCGCAACCCCCAATGGCTCCTGGCCATCTCCGCCACCACCCGACCCCGCCGCCAGCATGAGGAGCACGGCAAGGACTATTTCTTCGTCTCTCGGGAAGAGTTCCAGGAGATGATCCAGCAACTTGAGCTGGTTGAGTATGAGGAGGTCTACGGCAACCTCTACGGCACCCTGCGCAGGGAGCTGGAGAAGGCCAGCGAGGGCGACATCCTCATCGTTGAGGTGGACATCCGCGGGGCCCGCACCATCAAGGGCCTCTATCCCCACGCGGTGACCATCTTCATCTCCCCCCCCAGCATAGACGAGCTTATCCGTCGCCTCAGAAAGCGGGACAGCGACGATGAAAGAAGCCTCCGAAGACGCTTGAGAGCGCTCCCCAACGAGCTTGATCAGGCTAAGGAGTTTGAATATATCGTAATCAACGATGAGCTTGAGAGGGCGGTGGAGGCGTTGGAGGCCATCGCCAATGCCTCGCGCTACCGCCGCTTTTTCCAGCTTGATCAAGTAATGGCGCTCAGAGACGAGGTAAAAAGTCTCTGAGCCTTGACAGGTCCCCCCAGGGAGGTGATGGGTGGAAAAGATGACTGAGCAGAAAGCAGACAAGAAGGGAAACCGTCAGTTTGTCTTTGACAACCGGACCTATTGGGAGACGGAGCTTAACCGTCCCTCGGTGGCCGACCTGATCCACAACCCCAAGAGCGACCGGCTCTCCAGCAAATACGACATCGTTCTGCTTGCCACCATCAAAGCCAAGCGCATCAAACGTCGCATTGAAGACCTGCGCCACAACTCCCTCTTCCTCCTGCCCGAGGAGCAGCTCCTAAAGCCCCTCACCATGGCCCTGGAGGACATCGCCCAGGGCAACTTTGACGAGGAGGAATTGAAACTTATTGCCCAGGTGTCCCGGGAGGAGGGCGCGGAGATGACCTCCACCTTGGAGCGGGTGCTTGAGGAGGCGGAGGGCCTCGCCGAGGAGCTGGAGGAGCTGGCTGAAGTCCTGCCCAGCGAGGTCAGTGAAGAGGAGGTAGAAATAGAAGCCGAGGCGGAGGAGCCCGAAGTGGAGAAGGTGGCTGAAACCGAAGTGGCCGAAACTGCGAAAGCAAAAGAGGAGAAAGCCCTAGTTGATCAGCTCCTTTCCCCCACTGATGAGGAGCTTACTCCGCCCGATCCTCACATCATCAAGAGCACCGAGGAGTTGGCTGAAGAGGAGCTGGCCGAAGAGGAAGAGGAAGAGGAGTGAGCCAAAGTTCCCATACTCCCCCCCGGGTCCTGCTGGGTATAAGCGGGGGGGTAGCCGCCTACAAGGCGCCCGAGCTGGCCCGTTTGCTCATCCGGCGCGGCTTTGAGGTCCAGGCCATTTTGACCAGGGGAGCCCAAAACTTTGTGGCTCCCCTCGCCCTGGAGTCGGTAACCGGCCAGCCGGTGGCCACCGATCTCTGGTCCGGGGAGCACCACCAACCCCTCCCCACCCACATCCGCCACATCGGCCTGGCTCGCGATTGCGACCTGCTGCTCATCGCCCCCGCCACCGCCCACCTCATCGCCGAGCTGGCCCACGGCCTCTGCCCAGACCTTCTCACCACCACCGCCCTCGCCCTGGGCGACAAACCCCTGGTGATCTGCCCGGCCATGAACGGCAAGATGTGGCACCACCCCCAGACGCAGCAGAACCTGGCCAGGCTGCGCGCGCGGGGAGCGGTAGTGGTTGAACCGGAAGTAGGGGAGCTTGCCTGCGGAGAGTTTGACCAGGGCA
>JALSIF010000079.1 GCA_026981635.1 bacterium
TCTCCCCGCCGCTCGGCCAGGTAGCGCCCGCGAAGGTACCGAGCGCGGGCATCCCGGGGCATGGTGGCAACCATGTCGGCAACCAGCCGGTCCAGGGGAGGAAGGCCAAGCCTCTCAGCCTCCCCCGCCGGCCGGTCAAGGAGGTAGGCCACCAGGTCGGTAAGCACCGCATGGCGGCGGGGGGCGGCGCGGTAGGCGGCGGCGATAAGCTCCCCCAGCCGCTCCCGCTCCTTCACGGCCTGCGGCGGCGGGCTCTCCTGGCTCAGGGCGAAGCGCAGGGCGCGAAACTGGTCGTAGCTGCGGGTGGAGGCCTGCCAGCCGACCCCGAAGTAGACGGAAAAGAGCACCGCCGCCCCCCCCAGGTAGCGGGCCAGGGCCACCTCCCCCTCCCCCAGCCTGCCCGCCCTCCTGCCCGCCTCCTCGCGGGTGCCAAGCATAACCCCCAGCACCGCCCCAAAGCCAACGGCGATGGCCGGAGAGGTCAGGTCAAAGTCAAAGTTCATGTGAAGCAGGGAGGCGATGAGCCCCGCCGCCAGGGCCGCCCGCCAGGGGGAGGCCAGGCGGGTGAGGGCCAGGGCCAGGCTGAGCACCACCGCTGCAAGCACCATGAGGCCCAGGGGCAGGCCCAGGCTGACCAAGAGGTTTAGAAGTCCGCTGTGGGGGTCGGTGGCGTAGTAGACCCAGGTGGGCTGGACCTGGGGATAGAAGTAGCGGAAGTAGTCAACCCCGATGCCGGTAAGGGGGTGGGAGGCGGTGAGGTCAAGGGCCGCCTGCCAGAAGTTGAGCCTTCCCATCAGGCTGTAGTCCAGGGCGGAAAAGAGGCGGGCGGCCCGCTCGGCCACCACCCCCCTGAGCCCCGGCATGAGGAGGGCAGCAAGCAGGGAAAGGATGGCGGCAGTGCCGGTAAGGAGAAGGTTTCGGCGAAGGGCAGGCAGCCTAGCCCGTCCACCGAGCCTCACCGCAAGCACCAGAAAGAGGACCGCTCCCATCCCAAAGGCGGCCCAGCCCGCTCGGCTGCCGGTGGCCATGAGGGCGGCAAGGCCGACAAGCAAACTCCCTCCGTAGAGCAGGCCGGAGGTAAGCCTTAAGCGCTCCTCAAACAGGGCGCCAGCCAGGGGGACAAAGAGCATCAGGTCAAGGTAGCCGGCCAGAAGGTTGGGCAGCACAAAGGTCCCCCCCGCCCTGCCGTCGGGGGGCGGTGCCACCTGCATGAGGTAGAGGGCTATCCCCCCCACCAGGAGCACCCCCAGCGCCATCCCCCTAAGGAAGAAGAGCACCAGCGGGCGGTAGCGGTAGGCAAGCTGAGCCAGGGCGGCGGCGGTGAGGGCGGCAGAAACATAGACCAGCGCCCGGGCTGTCCCCGAGGGGTCGGGCTGGAAGAGGGAGCGAACAAGGCCAAGTAGACTGGCCAGCACCAAAAGAGAGGCGGCGGCCAGGGCCGGGGTGGCCCGCCGCTCAAGGATCAGGGTAAGCGCCGCCAGGGCGGGCAGGGCGATGAGGCCTATGCGCACCCCCAGGTAGTCGGCCCCGCCCTGGTCGGTGAGGGGAAGGAGCACCATGAGCAGGGTCAGGGCCAGGCTGAGGAGGTAGCTTAGGCGCTCGCCCCCCACCGCCGGCTAGCTGGCCAGGGGGCCGAGGTCGCTGTTTAGGAACCATGAACCCACCACGTAGTTATAGAGGGAGTCGGTGAACTTGATGCCCAGAAGCAGGGTGATGCCCGCCGAGACCAGTACCCCGGCCCGCTGGAAGACGATGGGAAGATAGGGCTTGGCCAGCTCCGGATGGATAGGCTCAAGCACCCAGACCCGGCGGATGATGTGGTAGGTGTAGTAGTAGAGGGGGATGGCCAGCATGACGAAGATAAAGACGATGCTTGCCTCATAGAGGGTCTGGCCGATGGCGCTTCCCTGGCCGAAGAAGGCGTCAAACAGCATGCCACCAGAGTCAAAGCGGGCAAGATAGGACTCAATGATGAACAGCTTGGCCCAGAAGCCGGTGGTGGGGGGAAGGCCCATAAGGCCCATGGTGCAGATGGTGATGGCGCCGGCCAGGAAGACATTGCGGCGGGCAAGGCCGTTTAGGGTATCCAGCCGGTCGTCGCCGCCGGAGACCTCGTTTAGCATCTGGACCAGGAAGACCCCCAGGGTCATGAAGGTGTAGGCCAGCATGTAGTAGACCGAGGCCATCAGCCCCAGGGAAACCTCCACCTGGTTGGGATCAAACAGGCCGGCGCTGACCAGACCCAGCATGATCCAGCCGATGTGGTTGATCCCCGACCAGGCCATGAAGCGTTTGAAGCTGGTCTGGCGGATGCACATCACGTTGCCAATGAGGATGGAGTAGAGGGCCATGAGGAGCACGAAGGGCTGCCAGATCTCCCGCAGATAGATGAACCCCACCAGAAAGATCCGCATCAGCACAGCAAAACCTGCGATCTTGGGAAAGATAGCCAAAAAGGCGGTGATGATGGTGGGGGAGCCCTCGTAGGTGTCGGGGACATACTGGTGGAAGGGGGCTATGCCGATCTTGTAGGCCAACCCCACGATGATGAGGATCATGGAGGCTACCACCATGGGGTGAAAGTCGCGCACGTTATAAAGTAGAGCTTTCATGTCAAAGAGATTGGTTTGACCGGTATAGCCATAAACTAGGGCCATGCCGAAAAGAAGAATGGCAGTGGACAATGTGCCGGTGAGGAAGAACTTGAGGGCCGCCTCAAGGCTTCTGGCGTTTCGCCGGTAGGTGCAGATGAGGATGTAGAGGGTGATAGAGCTAAATTCGGTCATCACGAAGATGGCCATGAGATCGCTTGAGCCCACCATCAGGTCAAAGGCGACCGTGGCGATGGCAAAGAGGACCAGAAACTCGGTGCGGTTTTCCCGGTGCTTGCCGTAGGCAAAGAGGATCATGAGCAGGGTAAAGTCGCCCCAGTCAAGTAGCTGCTTGAAAAAGATGGCGTAGGGATCAATGGTCTCAATCCCGCCCCACCAGGTGCCCAGGCCATAGCCGAAGTAGCGGCTGGTGGTGTACATCAGGTGGATGGTCATGGCAAAGTTGGCCATGAGTCCCGCGATGATGATCCAGACATAGGCAAAGAAGTACTTGCGTCCATAGATCAGGTCCAAGAGGAGAACCAGCACTGCTGATACGGCGAGAAAAATCTCTGGAAGGAAGAGGTAGTAGGGTTGGTTGTTCCACGACCAGTAGTCCAAGTAGATAACCGGCTGCTGCCAGAGGTAGTCAAGCCGGCTCCAGAAGGGTTCAACGAAACCGGTAAAGAGCCAGTCTAGTGGAGCCAGGCTGAGCATCACCCCTCGCTTGTGGTTGAGCTAGGCAGGCCTACTGAGCCAAAGAAAAAAATGGGCTCCGCCTGCCAGGCAGAGCCCATTCTAGCAGTCAAAACCGCTCCCGATCAGCGCGGGATAAAGACACGCTCCTTAGAGAGGGAACCCACCTGGAGGAGGAAGCGCACCTCATCCTGGGAGACCTTGATGGCCGCCACCATCACCCCGCGGGGAGTAACCGTGGTGCACCCTCCTCCGATGAAAGGCCCGCACTCCGAAAGGGTGACTCGCCGCCCATCAATGCGTGCCGAAACCTCACGGCGGAAGCCCACCGCCAGAACCCCCAACACCTGAATCTGGGTCTGCTCAATAAGCTGGGTGGCGGCAAGCTGCATAAAGTAGTTCTGGATGCGGGAGATGTCCGTCTCCCCTTGCCGGGGTGGGCGGAGCTCGGGCGGAATGCGTGGGTCGGTAAAGCTCAAGGGGTCGGTCCGGCCAACATTGGTGTAGGGGATATCCCGGTTTACATCGGTGAGCTTGGTCTTGAGCTGGTCGTACTTTTCCCTGATGATGTTTCTGAAGTTTACGTCACGGTACTTTTCAAAGCGCTGCTTGATCTCCTCCTTGCGCTTCTGCTGTTCGCTGGTCTCCCCTTGAGCACCGTTCTCCCCCTGAATCTGACCCAACTCAGCCTCACTCTCTTCCTGCAGTACCTGCCAGACCTCTTCCCGGTCACGACTAGCAAACTGAATGCCGCCAAAGTCGGCTACAGATGAGCTCTGATTTCCTGGGGTTGCTGAGCTTGGGGAAGCTCCTCCCTTGGATTCAAAGTCTGATCCTATTCCTTGGGGGAGCTTGTTCTGTTCCTTGAGCTTCTTGTAGCTGGCCGAGCCGCTGAAGGGGTCATCAATCTTGGGCCGGCAGGAAGCGACAAACAGGGCCAAAAGCCCCACCAGCAAAACCAGAAGGACAGCTCTACCTTTGCTTGTGCCTCGCATGG
>JALSIF010000080.1 GCA_026981635.1 bacterium
GCCCCGAGATCAGCTTCCACGCCCTGGTGGACGGGAACAGCGCCGTCCTCTTTCCCACCGCCACCGACTATAAGCGCCTGCTGGACGGTGACCAGGGGCCCAATACGGGAGGCATGGGCTCCATTGCCCCCTCACCCTTTGCCGGGCCTGAGGTGGTGGAGGAGTTCAGGGAGAGGATTCTCGCCCCCTTCCTCACCGGGCTTGCCGAGGATGGTCTGGACTACCGCGGGGTGGCCTACTTCGGCACCATGCTGACCGAGGAGGGCCTCAAGGTGCTGGAGATCAACGTTCGCTTCGGCGACCCCGAGACTCAGGTGATGCTCAAACTGCTGAAGTCTCCTCTGTATCCCCTCCTCAGGGCGGTGGCCCAGGGGGGGCTTGAGGAGATGGGTGAGGTGGAGTTCTACCCCGCAAGTGCGGTCATCGTGGTGATGGCCAGCGAGGGCTACCCCTTCGGCAAGTCTGAGCCGGCAGAGATCTTCGGTTTGGAAAAGGTGGCCCCCTTCAACCGGCGAGAAGCCGGTGCCACTGCCTGGCTTGACCCAGAGGTTTCCTTCCACACCCCACCAGTTCAGATCGTCTTTGCCGGTGTCTCCCTTCCCCCCGACACCGAGCCCCGCCCTGAGCACTGCTTTGACGGGGAGCATGTGAGGGCAACCTACCTAGCCACCGGAGGGAGGGTGCTGGGAGTGGTAGCCCGAGGGCCAGACCTGAGCCAGGCTAGGCTGCTTGCCTATCAGGTGGTAAACAACCTCCATTTCAAGGGTGCTCGTTGTAGAAGTGACATCGGCTTGATAAGATAGGCCTGTTTGGTACAAAATAGTAATAAGGGAGATAACCAATGACCTCCCTGGAATTAATTCCAGAGCTCCACCGGACCCTGCTTGCTTCAAGTGAGCTGAGGCTGGCGGTAGTTGACTATGAGTCGGAAAAGGTAGTCCACATCTTTGCCCCCGGCATTCCCGCCGAGGAGAAGGGCAGGGAGGAGGTTGATCAGCTCCTCACTGCCGACTTCTGGGAGGCTCTCAGACAGCAGTCCAGAAACGGCCGGGGCTCAACCATCTTCATTCATTCCGATTTGGAGGCGCTCTTCTCTTCCCCCTACAGTTTGGTCTTCAAGGTTGAGGGGATGAGCCTGCTCATCCTCATTTCCCTTCCCTCCGAGCTGGTGGAGCTGGGCATGGTTTCGGTGCCCACCCAAGAGCTATCCTCCTTTGCCCGCGGCATCGCCCACGAGTTCAACAATATTCTCACTGCCCTGCGGGGGCTCTTTGAACTCATTTCCAACGATCCCAAGGTATCCAGGGGGGTGGGTGATCTGCTGGAGGGGGCACGCGATCAGCTTGATCGGGCCAAGATTCTGGTTGAGGGCATCCGACTCTATTCGGAGCTTCTGAGTGAGACACGCAAGCCCATGCTGGTTGACGTGGCCCAAGAGATCAGGGCGGTGGTGGAGCCAGCCCGCTCCACCTGGCTGAAGTTTGCCCAGGTTGAAGTCCGCCTGCCGGAGAAGCTGCCCCGGCTGGTGATTGATCCACGCTACCTTCCCCGCATCCTGCTCATCCTGCTAAGCAATGCGGCCGATGCGGTGGAGAAGGTGGCCGACCCCCGGGTTGAGGTGGTGGTTGAGACGACCAAACTAGATGATAAGCAGGCTGCCCTGCTGAGAATCAGGCCAGGGGCCTACCTTCTGCTCAAGGTGCGGGACAATGGAAGCGGCATCGCCAAAGAGGACCTCCCCCACATCTTTGAGCCCTTCTTTTCCACCAAGGAGGCGGCCGGACGGCTTGGCCTGGGGCTGGCCAGCCTCAGGGGGATGCTTGCCTATGTTGGAGGGACAGTTACCGTTTCCTCGCAGGAGGGGGAGATGACCGAGTTTTGTTGCTACCTCCCCCTGCAGGAGCCAGAGGTGATGAATTAAGGCGGGCTGGGATTGTAAGATTCATCCCGGTGGAGCTCCCCCAGATGAGTGAACCGGAGAGGGAAAGCGAAGGCGAACTGCTGGAGTTTGCCCGCCGCGTCCTACATACCGAGGCCCGTGCCCTGGAGGAGGTGGCCAACCGCCTCTCCCACCCCTTCGTGGAGCTGATCCGCCTGGCCAGGGACTGCCGGGGGAGGGTGATCGTATCCGGTATGGGCAAGAGCGGCCACATTGCCCGCAAGATCGCCGCCACCCTTGCCTCCACCGGCACGCCGGCGGTCTTCCTTCACCCGGCAGAGGGATTCCACGGTGACCTGGGGGTAATCACTGCGGAGGACCTGCTGATTGCCATTTCCAACAGCGGGGAAACCGAGGAGCTGGTCAACTTGGTACCGGTTGCCAAGCAGCTGGGGGTGAAGGTGGTGGCCATCACCCAGAGCAAAGAATCCACCCTGGCCAAGCTGGCTGACCTCACCATTGAGACCGGCAAACTCACCGAAGCTGACGAGTTTAACCTGGTCCCCTCCACTTCAACCACGGTGGCGCTGGCCCTGGGCGATGCCCTCGCTCTTACCCTGATGCACTTAAAGGGATTTACGCCGGAGGACTTTGCCACCTTCCACCCCCGGGGACAGTTGGGCAAGAAACTTACCCTGACGGTGGGCGCTTTGCTCGGCCCGGAGCCGGAGAACCCGGTAGTGCAGGAGAGCGACGACTACCTTACTGCCCTGCGCACCATCACCAAGCACAAGCTTGGCGCAGTAAGCGTGGTTGACGAGCAAGGGAAGCTGGTTGGCATCATCACCGACGGTGATGTCCGCCGGCTGATGGAGCGCTCCAAAGGCAGTGTGGAGGAACTTCTCTCCACTCCGGTTTGTGAGATCATGACCAAGACCCCCCGCTTTACCAGGCCCGATGTGCTGGCTTGGCAGGCCCTGAAACAGATGGAGCAGAACAAGCCCCGGCCCATCTTCGTTTTGCCGGTGATTGACCGAGAACACCGGCCGGTGGGAATGCTCCACATTCACCACCTAATTCAGGCCGGTTTCAGGACCTCCAAGGAGTAGGGGGAACAGGAGAGCCTTGGCCTTTTTGTACTTGACGGGCCCGTGGTGTTTATGCTAGAAAAAAAGTAGGTAAATTACTACCCTGTTGTCTTCTCTCTCGGGGGGAGGCGGCCGGATAGGTTACCTAGAGACAGGAGGACTTCCCCATGTCAGGAAGAAGCTTCACCCCACTAGGGGCAGTTCTTTTTTTAGCTTTTCTGGTCGCCCTTGCACTGGGGTGCGGGGGGTCGGCCAGGGAGGGGGGGCCACCGGGGGAGCCGGATACGGTCTCTTCGGCCCCCCTGCCGGCGGAGGACGGGGCGGAGCTTGGCTCCTTCCCCGCCCTTCCCCGGGACGTGGTCCAGCCCTGGGAGGAGCTGACCGAGGAGGGCTACGTCTCGGCGGAGAGTGCGGGCGACTTTGGCGGCCTTACCGGCCTTGACCCCCTTTCTGGAAAGAGCGCTGAGACCAAGGGCACAAGCGCCATCAGCCCCGCCTCCCGCTACGTGGTGGGGGCCACCCCCTTTGACCAGAAGGGGACCACCGCGGTGGTGGACGGGGAGGCCCTCTCCCTTGTGGCCGCAAGCGGCGACACCGCCTGGGCGGTCTACCGCCTGGTGATGGAGGGGAAGGAGCCGGTGATGCTCACCACCGACATAAACCTTCCCCCTGGAGCCAGCTACTGGGTGGGGGTGGCCAACTACGGCCTGGGCCGCTGGGAGTGGCTGGGCCCCTACGCCGACGGCAGGCTGCGCCTTGCCCTTGAGCCCCTGGGCTCCCGCCTCTCCCCCCTGGGCAACGCCTTCGTGGCGGTGGTCACCCAGTCCACCGACCCCCTCACCATCGTGGGGGTGGGGCTGGAGCAGGAGGAGAGCGCAGATACCACCGCTCCTGCCACCCCATCGGGGCTCACTGCCACCCCTGTCCCCGGCGGGGTGCTCCTGGAGTGGGATCCGGTGGGCGGCCTGGACCTGGCCGGCTACCGCCTCTATTGGTCTGGCGGCCCCTTTGACTCCCCCTCCCGGGCCGCCGCCACCACCGGCAGCCTCATCGTGGGCAGGAGCGAGTACCTCTTCCAGTCCTCAAGCCCCACCCCCCTCCACTTCCGGGTGGCGGCGGTGGACGTGCAGGGAAACGAGAGCGGCCTTTCCGACGAGGCGGTGGCCACCCCCCTGCCCCCCGCGGGGGATGCCCCCTCGGGGGCCCTCACCGTGGACAGGGTGGCGGGCCTTAGGGGCCTTACGGTAAACCTTGACGCATCCTCCCTGGGCGGGGCAAGCTACGACTGGGACCTGGACGGCGACGGCC